>JBFIZG010000158.1:0-7642 GCA_041604955.1 Gemmatimonadales bacterium
ACACCACAATGAGGATACCGGCCAGCGCGCGCGCCTTTTCGCTGCCGAACCGCGCGCCAATGTAGTCCGGAACCGTGAGAGCGCCGAACCGCCGCAGTTTGGGCGCTACGAAGAACGCCGAAACCAGCCACCCGGCCCAAACACCAAACCAGATGTACCACCAGGACACTCCGGTGAGGTAATGTCGGCCCAACGTTCCGACCACGGTTCCCGCGCTGATCTGCGTGGCGGCCAGGACCGCACCACCCACAAACGGTCCGATCGATCGACCGGCCGCGATGAAATCCTCTTCGGTCTTGGTGCGAAAAGAACTCCACACTGCAATACCGAGCACGATGGAGAAGTACACGACGAGAGCGACGATGAGTGTCGAGCCCATCCAAAATCCCGTTACCGTAGTGAAGAGCTGGAGGAACGCTGCGCTCGGCGGCGCATCAGCCAGAGGACAGAACCGAATAGCAGGAGACCAACCACCGCCGCCTCCGACACGCGATTTATCGAGAGTCGCCCGCTCTCGAGCGGAACATGAACAAAGCTCGGGAGGTTTTCGGGCCGCGCAATGACGTCACCGTCACCGACACGTGTCAAGCGAGGAAACCCATCGGTGAGCCGAACGCCGGTCCCGGCGCCGTCGATCCGAATCAGGATATCACTCATAGCGGGGTTGGTCGGCGTATCAGGTACGAAGAGCGGGATCCGAGTGCGATGTCCCCGAACTTCGTACCGTACCGCGGTCGGCGTCTCCTCCGCTCCACCGGCCGGAACCACCAGCCGTATCACTCCGCCCGAGCTGTCGATCGACGCGAGCCCTGGCGCCAGCGAGTTGAGGCGGACGTCCTGGCCTCTGAGCTTGATCATGGTGAACCGAAGCGAATCGGCGTCAGACCGGATGACATAGGCCGCTTCGACCGTCGTCACGTCCCCAAAAACGATGCTGATGCTCGCGGTCTCGAGCTGCGCGGTCGCCGCGAACAGGCCGATCAGGTGGAGCAACATCGAACTAACCTTCCTCTGGACACGGCATCCGGCAAGACGTGACACGGGACACCCCGGCGAACCGTCACATTTCTTGTAGATTACCTCCCTCATGCCTCACACATTTTTTTCGCATGACTGATCGACGCGGCTTCATCACAACGGTCGCAACCGTTGGCGGAGCTATGATTCCTGCCGGCAGGTCGGCTGCGCCGTCGCCCCGGGTCGAGGCCATGGGCACGATGCTTTATCGGCAACCCGACGGAAGCGCGACGCTGGTGCGCTTTATCGGACACGAGGTCGACGCGCCCGGTGGCCGGCTCCGGGTCTACGACAGCAGGCGGCAGCTCGTCGGTACAGCTGCAATGCTCAAGAGAAACGAGGTCCTGTATGGCGAACTCTGGCTCCCAGTGGACGGAATCGCTCGATTGTCCACGCAGCTCGAGGCCCCAGGGCTTCGGGGCGTAATTCGGAACACCCACGAAGTGCGGCCGGGCCATCGCTGGACGGTGCACGTGGCCGCCCCCGTCGACCCGGCCGAGCTGGGCCGAGTGTTGTACGAGCTTCCTGTCGTACGAAGCGCCGTGCAGGCGTCACTGTACCGGCGAGTCCATGCCGCCACCAATCCCCTTCGATTGGGCGAAAATCTCCACTTCGCGGACCACCTACCGTTTTTGAGATCGGGGTCGGAGGCATTCGGGTTACAGCGTCGCTTCGGAATCCCCGTGAGCCCGGCGGTCTATTTTTCCGGTGACGACGCCCCGCCCGAAACGATCCGGTTGGCGCTGATCAACGCCGGAGTACGCGTGGTAGGGATGGAGCGCGCCGGCGGTGAACCGTACGAATGGTGGCGATCCGCGAACGATGAAAACCCGCTGGTCGTCGCAGTCCCGCCCGGAGGGACGTCATCCAACCTGGCGTTCGCAGCCGGCGGCGCAGCGATGCTCCAACGCATCGAGCAATGGCTCAGCGAGTCGGCATTATTTCTTTCTCCAACGTACGAACCCCGTGTCGCCCTCGTCTTTCACGATACGGCCCTCGACGACTTGCCCCGCGTGGTCGCCGGGGCGGCGGAGTGGAACGGAATCTACGCATACCCCAACATCGTGTTCGGCCAAGTCGACGACCTTCGGGACGTCGTCGTCGGGACACGCGGAACGGGAATCCCCATCGCCGACTCCCCTTTTCCACGCTCGAAACGAGCACCTCTTGCCGATGCCCGCACCGTCGTTCGACAACGCGAAGCCGCGGAGAGCGAACGCGCACACCAGATGATCACGGCGCTTGCTGGCACCGTCAGTCCAGACGAACCACTGCTACGGGCGTTTGGTGAATCGCTCGATACCAATCTTCCGGGAACGATCGTTTTCAACCCGTCACCGTTTCCGCGTACCGATTTGATCCGATTGGAGGACGGCTCGGAGCAACTCGTGACGGATGTGCCCGAACTGGGTTACGCATACTTTCCGCACGTGTCCGCGGCGCCGCGCGCGTGGGCTTCTGCCGGTGCGGCAACAACACTCGAAACGGCGGTGACCCGCGTCAACCTGGACGAGCGGACGGGATCAATCACGTCGCTCAGCAGGGTATCTGACGGACTGGAACTCGTATCAGCGAACTCAGCCGGCCTCAACACGCTGAGCGGCGCTCGGTTGGAAGCCAGCGAGCGTTTACGACTACCCAGGGTTGCCGAGCGTCTCGTCACCGTGAGGCGGCTCGGCAATGGAGAGACGGTAACCGTCACGATCACCGCTTACCAGCATCTCCCCTGGATCGACATCGAGAACGTGACCGACACCACCACCCGATCGGCGATCACCAACGCATTTTTCTTTGATCTGAAGGAGCCGTCGGTGCGCTGGGAAGTCCCCGGCGGATATGAGGAGGCAGACGCACCGGTCGAGAACCTCGCGCATCTCCGTTGGTTGCGTGTCACGACCGATGATGCGGGAGTCTTGTTCAGAGCGTTCGACGAGCCGAGCGTTTCCGTGAGCACCGAGGGGCGTGTTATGATGCGAAGCCCCCGCGGTCGAGCCCGGTATCGCATCGGTGTTGAACCTGGAGGCGCCGGTTCGACCGCCCCGTGGCGATTCGGCTGGCAGACGGTTCCAATGCAAACGGCGCCCGTCACGGGATCTGGACGGGGGACCTTGCCGCGATTCGGTTCCATCCTCAACATCGATCGGGGAGGGGTGTTGGCACTCGGCATGAAACCCGCGGATGACGGTCGCGGTTTGATCCTCTTTCTTCAGGAAATCCTGGGAACTCCCCGATCCGTTTCCATCCGCCCAGGGCTCGTGACATTCGAGCGCGCCAGCCTCGTGGACTTCCTGGAACGAGACTCGGGTTCGGAGCTCGCCTTCACGAACGACGGGATCAGGGTACCTTTGTCGGCGTGGGGGGTCGCGGCGGTTCGACTGCAAGATGTTGCACTGTCGCGGGAATGAACCGGTAACACCGATTGAGGGTATGTGAATAGATGACTCAACCCGAAACGCTGGGCGCACTCAAACAAACCGAATGGGGTGATCCCAGACGGTATCTCCGGTCCGTGAAAGACGAGATGCGGGAAAACCTCACCTGCATGTTGGAACAGGGACACCAGATTTTCCCCGGCATCCTCGGCTTTGAGGACAGCGTTACTCCACAAATCGTCAACGCGATCCTCGCGAGACACAACTTTATTCTGCTCGGATTGCGCGGACAGGCGAAGAGCAGGATTCTCCGAGCGCTGGTCGAGCTGCTCGATCCAGAAATCCCGATTCTCGCCGGCAGTGAAGTCAACGACAACCCGTTCCGTCCGATCTCCAAATACGGGCGTGGTCTCGTCGAAGAGTACGGCGATGATGCGCCGATCGAATGGGTCTCCCACGAGGCGCGTTACGTCGAAAAGTTGGCAACACCGGATGTGACCGTCGCAGACATTGTGGGCGACGTCGACCCCATCAAGGCGGCGCGCGGTGGGCACCTGCTTTCCGACGAGCTCACGATTCATTTCGGCCTGCTGCCCCGAAGCAACCGCGGCATCTTTACGATCAACGAGCTGCCCGACCTTGCTGGAAAGATCCAGGTCGCACTCTTCAACATCATGCAGGAAGGGGACGTCCAGATAAAGGGATACCCTATTCGGTTGCCGCTCGACGTGTTGCTCGTGTTTTCAGCGAATCCCGAGGACTATACGGCGCGTGGAAAGATCATTACGCCGCTCAAGGATCGCATCGGCAGCGAGATCATGACACACTATCCACCGTCAGTCGAACTCGGGATGGACATTACGTGGCAAGAGGCGTGGGTGGAACGAAACGGTCGTACGCTCGACGTCCCGGATTTCATTCGCGAACTCGTGGAGCGCATTGCCTTCGAGGCGCGCGAAGACAAACGCATCGATCGCCGTTCCGGCGTGAGTCAGCGTTTGCCAATCACCGTCCTCGAAAACGTAGCATCGAACGCCGAGCAGCGTTCCATCATCACAAAGGAGCGGCGAGCGGTCCCTCGTGTATCGGACGTGTATGCCGCGCTCCCGGCCATTACCGGCAAGATCGAGCTGGAGTACGAGGGAGAGCTACAAGGCGCGGAGGCGATCGGAAGGGAGTTGGTGAGTCGCGCGGCACGCACCGTGTTCGAAAACCGGGCGGGGGGAGCCGATTGTGACGCCATCGTCGCGTGGTTCGATCAGGGGAGCGCCCTCAAGGTATCGATCAACGAGCGCTCCGACGTCTGTTTGAAGGGGTTTTCCGTCGTGCCCGATTTGCTGGACCTCGTGCAAAACACGGGGCTCGCGCCCCTCAAAGATCCTGCCACGGTCGTCGCTGCCTGTGAGTTGGTGTTAGAAGGGCTAGTCGCACAAAAGCGTATCGCCCGTTCCGACGCACTGGGCTACACGCGATCGCGACCGGATCATCCACCGTACATGAAGGGGCAAGGCGGGATCAATCCTCAGCTCTTTCAGTAGCCCGTAGGTCGTAGATGAAATACACGACGTATTCGAAATACGTACCCCAGCTCCTCGACGCCATCAACTTGGAGGAGTTGCTCGAGGATCTGAGCGACTTCCTTCTGGACTCGGGATTCGCAGGAGACGGACTACACCATCCCCTGTGGGATGATTTCGGCGAAGAGGCGCCGGATCGTTCTCTCGACGCGCTCAAACAGGCGATCATCCAGAAGCTCATCGAGTCGGGCAAGCTAACGCAGGAAATGCTCCAGGTGCTTCGCGGGGACAGCACCGGCGATCCGGAGCGGGACGCCGCGATTCAGCAACAACTGGCCGACCTCCTCGATCAGATCGTGCAAAAACTCCTCGAGGAGGGATATCTCAACGTCCAAGAGAATCCGCAGATGCCGAGCGGCCAGCAACAGGTGTTCGGCCCGGGCGGTCAAGCGCAGGCCGCAGCGCAGTCGGTGCAGTTCAATCTCACCGACAAGGGGATCGACTTTCTGGGGTTCCGGGCGTTACGGCATTTGTTGGGCAGCCTCGGTAAGTCCAGTTTGGGGAGCCACGATACCCAGTATCTCGCGACCGGTGTCGAGGCAAGCGCCGTCTCCAAACCATACGAGTTCGGCGACACGTTGAACCTCGACGTGAGCGCGACGTTGAGTAATGCGATTGCGCGGGGCGGGCTCAAGTTTCCCATTGACATCGACTACGGCGACTTGATGGTGCACCAAGCCGAGTATCGGTCGAGCGCAGCGACGGTGCTGATGCTCGACTGCTCTCACTCCATGATCCTGTACGGCGAAGATCGCTTCACGCCCGCCAAGAAGGTGGCCTTGGCGCTCACCCATCTCATCCGAACGCAGTTCCCGGGCGACTCCATTCGGGTCGTGTTGTTCCACGATACCGCTGAAGAAATTCCGCTACCCAAACTCGCTCACGCCCAGGTTGGTCCCTATCACACGAACACCGCGGAGGGGCTGAAACTCGCACGACGCATTCTGATGTCGCAAAAGAAAGACATGCGTCAGATCATCATGATCACCGATGGGAAGCCCTCGGCGCTCACGATGCCCGACGGCCGTATCTACATCAACTCCATGGGACTCGACCCGCAGATCCTGAAGGAGACGTACAGCGAGGTGGCCTGCTGCAAACGTGCGGGGATTCTGATCAACACGTTCATGCTGGCTCGTGAACGTGCACTGGTCGAGTTCGTGAAGCGGGTGTGTGAAATCGCCAAAGGAAAAGCCTACTTCACCAACACGATGACCTTGGGGCAGTACATTCTGATGGACTTCATGAAGCGAAAGACGAAACGCGTGTAGAACCGGACGCCTACTTACCCGCCTCGTCGAGCCATCCGCCTCAAGCTATCGACCCTCTCTCGGTGCTCCGGCCCGAGACTCGTCTCCCTCACATACCGCTCGGACCACTCGATCATCGTTTCGGCGTCCCGTTGTCGCCCCGCGTCAAGCAGCGACGACGCGTACCGCAGCGCGACCAGGAGCACACCCGACGCTATCGGCCGTCCTGAAGCCGCCGACACCCGAACCGCGCTCCGGTCCGCGGGACTCACTTCCGGTCCGGCGAAATCGGCTGCGCGTACGTCGGACAGCGCACGCCGTATGGAGGCTGTATCCGGGGCGGCCGAATCCGGCCTCAACAGAAGAAATGGACCCGCCGATTGAAACGCCCCCGACCCTTCGGTCAAACGCGGTCGCATCACCGTCGCCGCAGCCGCAATCGGACGTTCGAGTTCACCAGTCAAGCTGCGCCGGCGCCATTCGTGTGTCACCGAGTCGGGGAGCGCCCACGGCCGTCCCTGGAGCGCCGTCATTTCTCTAACCGTCAGCGAAATTGGTACGCCGTGACGCTCGGAAACCAGACGCGCGTACCACGGAAGATGGAGCATCGACAGATTGACCACCGCGACATCCTCCCTCACGCCCTGCGCCACTTGCAACCCAAGCGCGGGATACGTGTCCCAGTCACCGTTCGTCAAAAGCACGGCATTGTCAGGGAGCGAACCGAGCACCCATCTGTTGTAGGCGAGTACCGTCCGCGGGAGGAATCCCGTGTTGACGAGACTCTCCAACGCCCGCGTCTCCCAGGTGCGCTCACCCCGTCGAAGGGCTTCTACCCAAACGGCGATCCAGGCGTTGCCATCCGTCGGATCGCATTCTACGGCGCGTCGGAGGTGGTGCAACGCGGAGTCTGCGTTCGTTCTTTCCCAACCGCCATAGATGGGTTGAAAGAGGAAGCCGAGCACCGTGTGCGCGAACGCATGACAGGGTGAGCGCTCGATCGCCACACGTGCCGCTTCGGCCGAAACTTCGTAATGCCGCATACGACGGGCCGTTTCGGCGAGCCACGCCTGCCGGTCCGCGTCGTCCGGTACCTCTCGCGCCGCCTCCACAAAAAGCGCGTATGCCTGTTCCAGCCTACCATCGTCGTAGTGCGCGCGGGCCTCGGTGAACGTTCCCTGCCCGGCCAGCGAGACCGGTAGAAAAACGGCTGCCGCTAGTGTGAAGAGGAATTTCGTCATGTCGACTTCGCTGCTGGGTAGATGCTCGCACCTCGAAATCCATGCCGAACATGCCCCAGCTCCGGTGGTGGGTCAAATCGCGGTTGCCAACCTGGTCTCCCAGTGTCAAGAATCCGGACGGTCGGCTGCAAACAGGTGTCGGTTTGCATGCAAGAGGCTGCGGTTCACTTCGCCGTCAGGTCACG
>JBFIZG010000159.1:0-7631 GCA_041604955.1 Gemmatimonadales bacterium
CCGTCTTGAATGAGATACTCTTCGTACAGCCCGATGGGATCACGTTTACCCCATGACTCGAACATGGCGGCGGGGATCAGCTCCCGTGCCTCTTGCTCGTCGTGGGTGGCATGCCCGCCCATCCGGAACGTCTCCGCGACGAGAATGACGGGCCCTTGGCCGCGGCGGGCCCGGTCGGCCGCGAGCGCGGTCGCGGCATAGGCATCGAGCACGTTATTTCCGTCGAAGCCCCAGCCCGCGGTACCGTACGCCTCATGCAGCCCATCAAAGTTGTCCGGCAGGTGATGAACGTGGACGTCTGTCCCGAGAGCCACCTGGTTGTTTTGAACGATGAAGATGGCGGGAAGTCGCTTCACGGCCGCAAAATTGAGCGCTTCGTGAGTCCCACCATGCTTGATCGATCCGTCGCCAATCCAGGTGAGCGCCACTCGAGGTTCGCCACGCAACACGAACGACAAGGCGATGCCCGCGGTCACCGGGGGCATGTTCCCAATATTCGAGATGGGTTGTAGTACTCGGTGCGAAAAGTCGCCCACGTGGCCGTCACGTCCCTTTGATGGCGAGTCGTACGTGCCGAGATACCCGCGGAGCATGGCGGCGACCGACATCCCCATTTCCGAACACGCGCCGGCGTTCCGAATCATCGGCGCGACGACGTCGATCTCCCGGTTCAGCGCGTGCACGGGTCCCACCGTTGTCGCTTCCTCGCCGGTCGCGAGCCAGGCCTTCGAGATCACTCCCTGGCGAACCCAACGTTTGAGCATGATGTCGTGCAGCCGCGCTCGGAGCATTCCCGCGTACAACGCCACCTTCGTATCCCGTCCCATTCCGTCCACCACGGCCTGCCGTTCCGGCCGCGCGGCCACGGTTTCGGTGAACCGCGCTACCTCCACGGGATCCGGCTTCCAGTTCACGTATTCCGGAGGGTCGTAGACGGGAAACCGCTTCATGTGTTTGGGGGTTCCTACTCTTGGGTGTGGTGCATAATATCCTGGTCAGTCCTGAAAGGAGCAAGTTCGATGCCATACAAGGACCGCTCGATGCGCAGGATCGGATGGACCGGGAGTATAGCAACGATAGGCATGCTGTGCGCCGTACCGGTAGCGTCGTTCACGGCGCGCCCAGTACTGGACCCGGCGGATTCGCTCGTTGGCAACTGGATCGATGCGATGGGCGGCATGCAGATGTATCACAATTTCCAATCTGCATCGTTCACGGTCACGACGGTGTTGTACGATACGCTTTCAGGGCGAGAAAAACGGAGCCGTCCTCGTTATGTGTGGATCAAGAAGGGGCCCTACGGCGAGGAGACCCGAGTAGAGCGTTGGGAAACCGGCGGTCTGATCCAACAGGGATTCAACGGCCGCGACGGCGCGTGGGCGGCGGTCGACAATGAGATGCTCCCCGACAGCGCCAAGGACTCACGAGAGGCGCTCTACGTCTCGCGAGACTTGTTCTACTGGTTCGGTCTTCCGTTCAAGCTGCGCGACCCCGGCGTGTTTCTCGACTACCGAGGGATGCAGGAGCTGCCCGGCAAACCGTGGGTCGGGGCGCCACGTGGGAGCGCTCCAGCCCCCGATCGGCGCTATCACGCGGTCGGTGTGTCGTTTGGTGAAGGGGTCGGCGAGCATCAAGACGTGTTCACCTACTACTTCACGCGGGGACGGGCGAGCCCGGTCGAAGTTACCTATGTCGAGGAGGGACGCACGAGCGTCAGCCGTCTGGTGTGGGGAGAGACCGAACGTGCTAGCGGCCCCGTACGGTACCCCTACGTTGCGCGGCGCGACTGGCTCACCGTTTCTGGGAAGCGGACCAAGGCGTTGATCTTCTCAGACGTGGTCATCAACCCAGAGATCCCGCAGGCGCGGTTCGAGCGGCCCTGACGTCAGCGCAGCAACGCAACCGAACGGGGCGCTTCAGACGCGTCGACGGCCTCCGCCAGCGCCAGCCCGAATTCGAGCGTCGTCTGGTAGCGATCTTTCGGATTGACTTCCAGCGCTTTCAGCAAGACTGCTTCGAGTGCACCGGGCAGGTCGGACCGCATCTCGCGTACCGGCCGGGGCCGTGTCTCGAGCCGACTGACCATGATCTGCTGTGTTGTCCGGCCTTCGAACGGTAGCTGCCCCGTAAACAACTCGCACCCCAACACGCCCAACGCGTAGATATCGCTTCGCGCGTCGAGTGGCTCGCTGCGCACTTGCTCAGGACTCATAAACTCCGGCGTCCCCGGTATCATACCGCTCGCGGTCACGTCGATCGAGGACCCGGTGACCTCCACCGACTTGGCGAGCCCAAAATCCAACACGATGGCATCCTCGCGGCCGGCTTCGTTCTGCACGATCATCACGTTCTCGGGCTTCAAATCCCGGTGGATGATGTTCAGTTGATGCGCGTGATGGAGCGCAGCGCAAACTTGAACGAGGAACTCGATTCCGGTGCGGAGCGGGAGCGCCCCCTCCCGTTCCAGCCGATCCGCCAGCAGCTCTCCCGGCAAATAGGGCATGACGAGATAGAGCAACCCGTTTTCGAGCTCGCCCATTCGGCGAATGGAGCAGATGTGCGGGTGCTCCAACTGCATCGCCAGCTGTGCTTCGCGCCGTAGACGCTGTGCCGGAATCGCTTCACGCACGAGGGACGGACTCAGAATCTTTACGGCGACGACGTCACCACTTTCCAAATCACGGCCCTGGTACACGTACGACATCCCGCCCTCACCCAGCCGCCGCGTGATCTCGTAGCGGCCGTCGAGCACGCCGCCCGAGAGGGTCGGTTTGTCCGAGTACGCCGGTGTTGGTTGCGACGGTCGGTCGGATGCGTCAGCGACGGGGCTTCCGGTGGGCAAGTCGGCGAGTGGAGCGCCGTCATGCGGACACACCTCTTCGTCGCCCTCGAACTTCTCGTAACACCGGGGACATCGTTTGGTCACGAGCGGACCAGGTTTCGCCCTTCGTTCTTCGCCCGGTAGAGCGCCTCGTCGGCCAATGCAATCAGCGAATCGGATGTCGCGGCCCAATTGCCGGGCACACTTGCAACGCCCACCGAGATGGTAACCGAAAGGGTATCGTCCTCTTCCGAAAACCGGTGTCGGGCTACCCGCTCGCGGAGACGCTCGGCAAACGCCGTTGCGCCTTCGAGACCCGTGTCCGGGAGGACGATCACGAATTCCTCACCGCCGTATCGGGCCGCGATGTCGACGGTACGGAGCTCTTGGTGGAGCAGCTTGCCGACTTGTCGTAAGACGCTGTCTCCCATCAGGTGCCCGCGCGTATCGTTGATGTCCTTGAAACGGTCCAGATCGATCAGCAGAATGCTCAACTCGGTGTCGTAACGTCGATTGCGGTCCAATTCGCGTTCCAGGCCGTCCATCAACGCGCGGCGATTGAGGCATCCGGTGAGCGAGTCGGTGGTCGCAAGCCAACGATACCGTTCTTTGTCGGAACGCACCGTCTCCAGCTGCGATGCCTTCTCGATGGCCGTCACCGCCGTTTTGATCGCCTGTTCGGCGAACTCCATGTCGGTTTCGCCCAGCGGCGGCCCGTCGCCCAGGGTCCTGAGAAAGAACACGCCAGACTGCGCGCCGTGAAGGCTGAATGGAACCACGATGACCGAGCGGGTCATGACGTCCACGCCTTCTTCATTCCAGCGCCGCCTGGCTTCGGCGTAGAGTGGGTCGGTTTGAACGTCTTTGACCAGCAGGGGATGGTTGGTGTCTAGCGCACGCTGGATCTCCGGATACTGGTCGAGCCGGATTTCGAGATTGCGGAGCATCGGATTGTCGGATGCGACGATAATCGATCCGACTTCGTCGGCCGGTTGGGCAACGACGAGCGAGCATTTCGCGATATTCAGGACGTGGGCGACCCGGCGCGCGAGGATGTGATAGATCTCGTCGGGCTTGAGCGCGTCTGTCACTTCGTGAAAGATGTCCACCATCTCCGCGCGCACCGCAGCTTCTTCCGCGCGCGCCGTCGCTTCGGCGGCGTGCTCGCGTGCTTCGCGTCTAGCGTCCCGCAGGGCCCGGCCGGTGCGCAAATGGGCTTCGACGCGCGCGATTAGCTCTTTCACGCGAAACGGCTTCGCGATGAAATCCGCCGCGCCAAGCCCCAGCGATTTGATCGTCCCATCCTCCGGCGGCATGGACGAGATCATGAGCACCGGGAGATCGGCCCAACGGCGGTCTTCCTTCACTTGGCTCAGCAACTTCAGCCCATCGATGCGCGGCATCATGATGTCGAGCATGAGCAGGTCGGGACGTTCCGTCGCCATACGACTCAAGAGACTCGTTCCGTCTGCCACCGGTACGACGTCGTACCCTTTTTCTTTGAGAATCCAAACCAGTGTGTGAAGCAACGCCTCGTCGTCGTCGGCAACGACGATCTTGGCCGGTTCGACACTCGTAACGGGTTGGCTAGTGACCATTGCCCAAATTCGCGATGACCGTTGGATCCGCGTTTCCACCGCTCACCACCAGTGCGACAGGACCGCTCGGGGTCAACAGCCCGCTCCTGAGCGCGGCGGTGGTGGCGGCGCCGGATGGCTCGATGGTCTGCGCCAACTCGGCGTGGAGCCAGAGCGTACACTCCGCGATCGCGCGTTCGGTGACCGTCACGACCTCGACTCGGCCCCGGAGATGTCCAAACGTCAGAGTTCCCACGGACAACGGCAGCAACCCGTCTGCGATGCTGGCCGTCTGTTCGAGTCGCACGGGATGGCCCGCGGCGACCGCGGCGGCGAGGGCGGCTGCGCCCTCCGGTTCAACAGCGGTCACCTGCGCCTCGGGACGGAGTGCCGCCAATGCCGTCGCTACACCCGCGGCAAGCCCACCACCCCCAACCGGGACGACAACATGTCGCACGTCTGGGAGATCCTCGACGATTTCGAGCCCGACGGTTCCCTGGCCTGCAATGACGTCGGGATGGTCGAACGGCGGAATGATCGCGAGCCCTTCGGCTTCCGCGATGGTCAGGGCCTTGGTATACCGGTCGTCCGACGTCGTGCCTGCAAACACGACCTCCCCGCCCCAGCGCTTGACGCCTTCGATTTTGACCGGTGGCGCGGTTTCGGGCATGACGATGACCGCTCTGACACCGACTCGTCGCGCGGCGAACGCCACGGCCTGCCCGTGATTGCCACTAGAATACGTGAGCACACCGCGTGCTCGCTGCTCGTCCGGTAGACGTCTGATCGCCGTCCACGCGCCACGCAGCTTGAACGCACCGGTGACGTGCGTGTTTTCGAGTTTGAGATGAACCGGCACCCCGGCGAACTCACTGAGGGCCTCGCTACGGATGAGCGGCGTTCGCGGCGTGACCCCAACGAGTCCCGCCGCCGCCTCGCGTATCTCGGCGAGTCCGACCATGGGTGCGGCCGAGAGGGCTTCCATGCTGTCGGAGGCCACAGCGGCTACGGTTGACTTTCCCCGACGGTCGTCTCCGGAGCGACCGGCTCTTCGGCCACGCCTTCACTGTTGTCTTCTTCCTGCACGACCCGCGCGACGTCAACCAGCGCGTCACCCGGATCGAGGTTCATCACCTTCACACCCTGGGTGTTTCGTCCGATGATCCCGATGCCCTCGACCGGCACTCTGATGATCACGCCCTTCCGAGTGACCAGCATCAACTCGTCGTTCGGCACGACTTCCTTGAGCGCGATCATCTCACCGGTCCTCTCGGTTCGCCGAAGCGTGATGATTCCCTTACCGCCTCGACGCTGGACCCGATAGTCACTGAGACGTGAACGCTTCCCCATTCCCTTTTCGCTCACGACCAGCAGCGTCGCGTCCCGCCGGACAACCACCATGCCGATCACCTTGTCGCCTGCTTCGAGTTGGACCCCCCGAACGCCGGCCGCGGCGCGTCCCATTTCCCGCACGTCACGCTCGCTGAACCTGATGCTCATCCCTCCTCGCGTGGCCAAGACGATGTCATTACCACCGTCGGTGAGCTGCACTTCGATGAGCTCGTCATCCTCGTCGATGTTGATCGCGTTGATGCCGGTGGAGCGCGGGTGCCGAAACGCCGACAATACCGTCTTCTTCACCGTCCCGTTTCGCGTCGCGAACATCAGGTTGTGCGCATCGCTGAAGTCGCGCACCGCAACAAACGCCGCGATGCGTTCACCGGCGCCCATGGCCAGGAGATTGATGATCGGCCGGCCGCGAGCGGCACGGCCGCTTTGCGGAATGTCGTAGACCTTGAGCCAATAGATGCGTCCGGTCTGGGTGAACACGAGGACGTAATCGTGGGTTGATGCGACAAAGAGATGCTCCACCCAGTCGTCTTCTTTCGTACCCATCCCGTTCAGACCCCGGCCGCCCCGTCGCTGCCGGCGGTACGTCGTCACGGAGGTTCGCTTGATGTAGCCGGCGTGCGAGATCGTGATGACCATGTCCTCTTCGGCAATCAGGTCTTCGATCGAGAAGCTCCCCTGGTCGCCGATGATCTCGGTTCGGCGTTCGTCGCCGTACTTGGTCACGAGGTCGTCGATCTCGCCTTTGAGAATCTCCATGCGCTTTGGCTTGGACTCCAGAATTGCCGTCAGCTCTTTGATGAGCGCCTGCACTTCTTTGAGTTCGGCGTCGAGCTTGTCGATCTCCAACGTAGTGAGTCTCGCCAACCGCATGTTCAGAATCGCTTCGCTCTGTTTCTCGCTCAGCTCGAACCGCTCGCGAAGCGTCTTGTCCGCCGTTGGTACGTCTTTCGATTTCCGTATGATCGCCACGACCTCGTCGATGTTGTCGACGGCGATCTTGAGCCCTTCCAGAATGTGCTCTCGTCCCTTGGCCGCGTTGAGGTCGAATTCGGTACGACGCGTGATGACGACGTGGCGATGGTCGATGAAGTGTTGAAGCAGTTCTTTGAGATTCAGAACTTTGGGCACGCCATCGACCAGTGCCAACATGATGGCCCCGAACGTCGTCTGCATCTGTGTGTGCTTGTAGAGACGGTTGAGCAACACGCTGGGGTTGGCATCGCGTTTCAAGATCACCACGATCCGCATGCCGTCCCGATCCGACTCGTCACGCAAGTCGGCGATTTCCGAGACCTTCTTGTTGCGGACCAACTGAACGATCTGCTCGATGAGCCGCGACTTGTTGACTTGGAACGGAATCTCGGTGATGACGATCTGCGTCTTGCCGGACGATTCCGTTTCCTCCACCTGCGCTCGCGCCCGCATCAGAATCCTGCCACGGCCGGTTTCGTAACACTCGTCGATGCCGTCGCGTCCAAAAATCAGCCCGCCAGTGGGAAAATCCGGACCTTGAACGTGTCGCCGCAAATCAGGGACACCCGCCTCGGGATTGTCGATCAGGTGTTTGATGGCGGCACTGACCTCTCCCAGGTTGTGCGGCGGGATGTTGGTTGCCATCCCGACCGCGATGCCCGAAGACCCGTTGACGAGGAGATTCGGAAGCCGCGACGGGAGAACGGCCGGTTCCTGTAATCGGTCGTCGAAGTTTGGCGTGAAGTCGACGGTCTCTTTGTCGATATCCTCCAGCATCGCGATCGCGAGCTGTGTCAACCGTGCCTCGGTATATCGATACGCAGCCGCGCTATCTCCATCGACCGACCCGAAATTCCCCTGTCCGTCGATCAACGGATACCGCAGCGAGAAATCCTGCACCATTCGGA
>JBFIZG010000160.1:0-7567 GCA_041604955.1 Gemmatimonadales bacterium
GCAATATTCGGTGCGGCAGCGTTGCATTACGAACGAGAACCGGCCGTCAGTTGATTCCGTTTTGTGGCACAGGGGTGCTGACGCGATCGGCGAACTGTAATAATGATTGGCGATCTAAGACTTAAGCGCTGAAAGGTGGGCAGTCACGATGCGACGAGAAGACGAGCCGTCGAGAAGAGAATTCGTAAAAGGCATCGCACAGGCCTCGCTGGTTGCGGGAGCATTTCCCCATGTCGTGACGGGGAGGCCTACGAAGGAGCGCATAACGCTCCCACGCGAACCTGATCCGGACCACAACAAGAAATTTGCCGCCAACGACACAATTCGATTGGGCGTAATCGGGGCTGGAATCATCGGATTTTACAATATCGAATCAGCACTGTCGGTTCCGGGCGTCGGATTGGCAGCCGTGTGCGATCTGTACGACGGTAGGCTTGCGCGCGCAAAGGAGCGATTCGGGGAGGATCTCGTCACAACGCGGGATTATCGTGAAATCTTGGTTAGGGATGACATTGACGTGGTCCTGATCGCCACGCCCGATCACTGGCATGACGTCATCAGTATTGATGCCATGAAAGCGGGCAAAGCCGTCTATTGCGAAAAACCGATGGTCCAACAAGTCGATGAAGGACACAACGTCATACAGGCGGAGCGCCAATACGACGCCACGTTCCAGGTCGGAAGTCAGGGTGTGAGTTCGATCGTCATGAAGAAGGCGCAGGACCTGTACCGCGCGGGTGAGATCGGAGAGCTGATCCTCGTGGAAGCAGCATACGACCGTCATTCGTCCCTGGGCGCCTGGCAATACTCCATTCCTCCCGACGCTTCACCGGAAACGATCGACTTCGACACGTTCCTCGGTGACACGCAAAAAGTGCCGTTTGATCCGGTTCGCTTCTTTCGATGGCGGAACTACCAGGCGTACGGAACCGGCATTGCGGGAGATCTGTTCGTACACCTGTTCTCCTGGTTGCACTGGATCATCGGCTCTGACGGACCCAACAGGATCTATGGTTCCGGAGGTCTCAGGTATTGGAAGGACGGCAGAGACGTGCCGGACGTGCTGACGTGCGTGGTCGACTATCCCCAGGCGGCAACACACCCCGCGTTCAACATGCAGATCCGGGTCAATTTTGTGGCTGGAGGGGGTGGAGCGTCTTCCTTGACGCTGGTCGGGACGGAGGGGTCGCTGAGGTTTGCGGGTAATTCGCTGACGGTGAGTCGCACGCCGTTTCCCTCCAGGCCGGGGTACGGTGGGTACGACTCCCTCATGACGTTTCCGCAACACGTTCAAGATGAATTCGTAAAACAGTACGAGCTGGAATACTACAAAGTTCCACCCAACGTCAACGAACCCCGCGAAGTCGTCTACAGCCCGCCGGAGGGCTACGACGACCGGGACGATCACTGGGCAAATCTCATTGCCGCGATGAGGGACGGGAAGCCGATCGTACAAGATGCAACGTACGGGCTCAAGGCGGCGGGGCCTTCTTTGGCCGCCAATGAAAGCCATTTCAAAAACCGGATCGTGACGTGGGACCATCAAAGGATGCGGTATCGGGTATAGGGACGATTGCGGGGGCGACCCGGTACTCAAATCGAAGTCGGCGGCGATGGGCGAGGTGTGAGCGATGGCTGGAAGGAGGCGGCTCTACATGAGAGCTCTGGTCTGGTTGCTCCTGCTTGCCGCGTGCGTCGGTAACCGCTCGAGCGAACGCACGATAGGAACGGTCGAGCGGCTCGATCCGGCCATCGACGCTCTGATCCCTCCGGACGCCGCCATCGAAATCCTTGCCGAAGGGTTTGACTGGGCGGAGGGCCCGGTGTGGATCGATGACGGCGGGTTTCTTCTGTTCTCGGACGTGCCGCGGAACCGGATCTACCGATGGAAAGAAGGGGCCGGTATCACCGTGTGGCTGGAACCGTCTGGTTACACGGGCGATGTCGCGCGGAGTGGCGAGCCGGGCTCGAACGGCCTACTGCTCGACAGCGACGGCCGCCTAGTCTTGTGCCAGCATGGCGACCGCCGGGTCGCTCGTCTGGATGCTCCCTTGACCGCTCCCGTGCCCGTCTTTGCGACGCTCGCCGACCGCTACGACGGCAAGCGGTTCAGCAGCCCCAACGATGCGGTGTATGACAGTCGCGGCGCACTCTATTTCACCGATCCGCCGTATGGACTCCCCGAGGGCCCCGGTGACCCGTCCCGAGAAACTCCGGTCAATGGCGTCTACCGGTTGGGTGTCGACGGTGAAGTGACGCTGTTGACCGGTGAGCTGACCCGCCCCAACGGAATCGCGCTCTCGCCCGACGAGCAGACGCTCTACGTCGCCAACTCCGACCCCGAGCGCGCCATCTGGATGGCATACGACCGCCTGCCTTCCGGCGGGATCGAGAACGGCCGGGTCTTCTTCGACGCGACCGCGTTGGCGCGCGAATCTCAAGGCCTTCCCGATGGTCTCGAAGTAGACGCTGCCGGCAATCTGTTTGCCACGGGACCCGGCGGAGTGCTCGTGTTCTCTCCCGACAGTCGACATCTCGGCACGATCCACACGGCACGGCCCAGTGCCAACGTCGCGTTCGACGGCGACGGCGCGACGCTGTACGTGACAGCAGACAGCTACCTCCTTCGCATTCGTCTTAACTGAATGATCGTCGTGTTGATGGGGGTGTCCGGGGTAGGGAAGACTGTTGTCGGGGAGCGTCTGGCCAAACGTCTGGGGTGGTGTTTCGTCGACGCCGACGACCTGCATCCGCCGAACAACGTTCGGAAGATGACGGACGGCGTCGCCCTCACGGATGACGATCGCCTTCCCTGGCTCGAGAGCGTTCGCCACGTCATCGCGGAGCACGCGGGGTCCGGTCGCTCGGCGGTCGTCGCGTGCTCTGCGCTCAAGGCGCGGTACCGCGAAGTTCTCTTGGCCGGGCAGGACGACGCGACCGTCGTCTACCTGCGCGGCGCGCCGACAGTGATCGAGCGGCGGCTGGGCAGGCGTCGAGGCCACTTCTTCGATCCCGGGCTGCTTGCGTCCCAGCTCGAGACACTCGAAGAACCAACCGATGCCCTGGTTGTCGACGTTGATGCCGAGCTGGAGGCCGTGGTCGAGGCGGTGGTGAAGGGGCTAGGAGTGAGGGACTAAGAGCCAGGAGTTAGGAGCTGGGGGTTAGGAGCCAGGGTCCAGGAGCTAGGAAATAAAGCCCCGCCCCCCCAACTCCTAGCTCCTCACTCCCAACTCCTCAAAGAAACAACGAAAGCACCAGCACCACGCCGAAGCCGGTGAGACCGACCAGCGTCTCCATCACGGTCCACACACGGAGCGTCTGCTGCTCGGACATGCCGAGATAGCGGCTGACGAGCCAGAACCCCGAGTCATTGACATGGGAGAGAACAGTGGCGCCCGAGGCGATGGCGATGACGACGGCCGCAGTCATCGGTGGCGAGGTGTCAGTGGCTTCGAGGATTGGTGCCACTAAGCCGGCGGCGGTCACCATGGAAACCGTGGCCGACCCCTGCGCTACCCGGACGATCACCGCGATCAAAAACGCCAGGACAACGAGGGGGAGCCGGGACGTTGCCATCCAGTCCGCTGCCGCGGTACCCACTCCGGTGGCGACGAGGACCTTCCCAAACACGCCGCCAGCGCCCGTAACGAGGATAATGAGTCCCACCGGCTCCAGCGATTTGGTCGCCATTCGGCTAATCTCGTCACCCGTAAATCCAAGCCGCGTACCGAGCGCGTAGAACGAGAGCAGCGTGGCCGCAATCAAGGCGGTGAACGGATGGCCTGCGAACGCGAGCAGGTCGCGCAGCGGATTGTCATCTGGCAAGACTACCGCTGAGGCCGTCCCGACGAGGATGAGCACCAGCGGCATGGCGATGAGTCCGGCCGCGATGCCGAAGCCTGGCACCTCAGTGGGTTGCCGAGTGCTCGGAGCCTCCGACAGATGCATGTAGTCGGGAACGTCGAGATGGATGCGACTCGAAACACGGCGCCCGAACCAAATTCCGCCCACGATCGTGGCCGGTACGCCTGCGACCGCGCCCAGGGCGATGACCCAACCGAGATCCGCACCCAGGAGGCCGGCCACGGCCACGGGTCCGGGCGTGGGCGGAATGAACGAATGTGCCACGGCGATACCGGCAAGCAGGGGGATGGCGTAAAACAGGAGCGAGCGACCGCTCCGCCGGGCGAGGTTGTAGACCAGCGGGATGAAGAGAATCAGGGCGACGTCAAAAAACACGGGCACGGCGACGATGAGGCCGGTCAGTCCGAGCGCCCAGGGGGCGTAGCGGTCGCCAAACACGCGGAGCAACCTGTTCGCGATGGCGCGGGCGCCTCCGGACTGCTGCAGCATTTCGCCGAACATCGCGCCAACGCCGATGACCACGGCGATGTAGCCGAGCGTGCTGCCCATTTCCCGCTGGATCAGCCCCGCGATCTCGCCCAGTGGGATTCCGCCCAATACAGCGACGACTAGGCTCGTAACGAGCAGCGCAATGAACGCATGCAGACGGGCGGCGACGACGAGCACTAGGAGCAGGAGCACCCCGAAGATCACCAGGCCGACCAGAGCGCCTGTCGACATTATTTTGGCCCGTCCGACCGGTGTCTGAGGATTCTCGCAAGATGCAGACGCTTGGCTTCCCGGCGGCGCCGGGAGGCGGCTGTGGTATTACGCGGAACTCGGGAGCTCATCGTAGACAGACCCTCTGGATGCGTGCGGGGTATAGTCCAATTGATTATGTTTTGTGTGACCGCTCGACATTGGAGCGCTCGATGCGCAAGTCGTCCATGTCCCTTCGTACCACCCTGCTGGCTCGGGCCCTGCTCGGAGGGGTGCTCATCGCCTTCATGATCGGCTGTGCGCGATCGAGCAGGATGAGCGACGCCGAGCCCGAAGAGGCACCGCCCGGGCCCCAGGTCAAGGCCTCCGACCTCACCTCGAACCGGGTAGAAAAGCGGCCCCACGAACCCGTCGAAAGTCTGCTGAAGGGTCGGGTGGCCGGCGTCCGTGTCTCATTGAACCCCGACGGTTCCATCTCCGTTCGCATTCGCGGCGCATCGTCCTTCCTGGCCAGCAACGAGCCGCTGTACGTGCTCGACGGCACACCGATACGGCCGGGTCCTGGTGGCGCCTTGACGGGCATCAACCCGTACGACATCGAGTCCATCGAGGTGTTGAAGTACCCACCTGAAACGTCCTTGTACGGTGTCCGCGGCGCCAACGGGGTTATCCTGATCAAGACCAAAAACCGGCCGAAGTAAAGAACGGTCGTTCGGTTCCTCGTGTCCGGCTACTTGGCGCGATCTGCCAGACTGCTCGTTGGCACGACCGGGTTTCGGAGCCGTTCCCCGTTCTGCTCCACCACAAACGCCTCCATGGCGTAATACGCCGGGAGGCCAAGCCGGTCTAGCTCCACCGCGGTCGCCTGGTTGCGGTCCTGTACGCGCTCCCAGAACTCGCGCGGGTCGGGTCCGGGAAACGGCGCTTCGTCCTTTTGTGACTGATGTCGATAGATGGCGAGAATCTTGAGGCGCAGATCGGCCTGCGACATCGGGACCAACACCGTTGCCTCCGTCACGGGCCATTCCTGCCAGGCCCCGCGGTAGAGCCACATCTCTGGTGCCGGACCATCGTAGATCTCGAGTGCGCGACGGACCGCCTCGAGGCAAAGCCGATGGGTCCCGTGGGGATCCGACAAGTCGCCGGCCGCAAAGACGAGGTCGGGTTGTACCTCTTCGATCAACTCCGAGACCTTCGCCACGTCGGCGTCGGTAATCGGGTTCTTCTTCACAGCCCCCGTCTGATAAAACGGCAGGTTGAGAAACCGCGCGTGCTCGGCGGTCATGCCGAACGTCTCGAGCGCGGAGGTCGCTTCCGTTTCCCGAATCAACCGTTTGAGCGTGAGGACGTCCGGGATATCGACGTCGCCGGGGTTCTTGTTGTCCAGCGCCTCTTCGACGCGGCTCTGGAACGCGTGCGCGCCGGGCGCCACTTCTGGGAACCCGTTCGCAATACGATCTAGCAGCTCGAGGTACCTGCGCACTTCATGATCAAACACGGCGATGTTGCCGGACGTTTGATATGCTACCGTGATGTGATTGCCGTTCTGGTGTAACTTGGCCAACGTTCCCCCCATCGAGATCACGTCGTCGTCGGGATGCGGCGAGAACACGACGATTCGTTTGCCCTTCGGGAGCTTCGCTCGCCCGCGGATCTTGGCTATCAGCGTGTTGAAGACCAATCCATTCAGCGGTTCCGCTGCGCCATGTCGCGCGAGCAGCGGGCTCAGATGGTTGTCGCGATAGTCTCCAGTGGACAAACGCAGGACGGACTTGTCAACGCGCTCTGCCAGCCAGGTCACGGCGTCGATTTCGCGTTGTGCGGTCCACTCGACCTCATCGACCAGCCAGGGGGTTGCGACCCGTGTCAGGTCGGCCGCTGCGGCGATGTCGAGGTACACGGCAGCATTGGGGTGTGTCTGGAGAAACGTCGCGGCGACATCGGAATCGATTTCACCCTCGACGGCACGACGGATGATGCGTGCTTTGTGTTCGCCGGTTGCGATGAGCACGATTTCGCGTGCCTCGAGGATCGTGGCGACCCCCATCGTGAGAGCTTTGAGCGGCACGTTGGGCTCGCCGAAGAAATCCGCCGCCGCGTCAGCACGCGTGATCGTGTCCAGGTAGATGAGCCGCGTACGGGAGTCGCGTCGGGAGCCTGGTTCGTTGAACCCGACGTGGCCACTCCGGCCGACACCCAGGAGCTGTAAGTCGATGCCGCCTGCCTCCACAATTGCGCGTTCGAACGCCGCGCAGTGCTCTGCGGTGTCCTCCGGCGGTATGTCGCCGCGCGGAATGTGAATATTCGCTTCCGGAATATCGACGTGATCGAACAGGTGCTCCCGCATGTACCGGTGATAGCTGTGAATGCTATTGGGGTCCATGGGGAAGTACTCGTCGAGGTTGAACGTGATCACATCGGCAAAGGAAAGCTGTTCTTCATGATGCGCGCGGATCAACTCGCGGTAGACCCCCACAGGTGTGGATCCGGTCGCGAGGCCGAGCACCACGGTCCTCCCTTCGGCCGCGCGTTCGTGGATGAGGGCAACGATCCGTGAGGCAACGAGTGACGCAATCTCGTCGTCGTCTTCGAAGATGAAGACAGGGATTTTTTCGCGTGTCTTGGTCATCGAGCCAGGTTGGTGAAATGTTGTCGCGGGTTCGGTAATACGGGCGGTTTCCGGCATGCGCGCCTCCGTCAGGTCCAATGGCCGCCTTGACGGCTCCGCTGAAAATGCGTTGGATCGGACGATTTCGCGAGGGAGCACGTTGCAGATCGCTCCCTGGCGTTTGGGCCAATCGCTTGGCATCTTCGATTTCAGATGAATCGGTAGCTTACCACGTGTTTCCAGATCCGAGGACGAGTAATGAACAGATCCGTCGCCGCGCTTCTCCTGGTCCCATTTCTTGCACACTGCGTCGCACCGGACGGTCCGGGCTGCGGGCGAACGCTAGACCTCGAGGTTCGTTGGGGTCTGATCACCAATTTTGCAGGCGATGGTCAC
>JBFIZG010000161.1:0-7508 GCA_041604955.1 Gemmatimonadales bacterium
GATCGACGCCGGCCCCGCTCACGGTACCGTACACACTCACCCCGATGCCAAAGACGACGCCGGCGAGCACCAGCTGACGGGCGAACCGATGCACGCGTGGGTCGGCAACAACCAGCATCATTACGACCAAGTACACGAGCGCGTAGATACGGAGCTGGAGGTGAATGAGGCTGCTGGAATCTCCAAGCAGAAGAAACCAGATCGTCGTGATGGCGCCGTAGAAGACGATCCACAAGAAGAGCGGCTGCCGCGTCACCGCGGTAATGCCATATCGAGACAGCATCAGGGGAGATGCCATCGCAAAAAACAAGAACGTCGTCGCCGTGTGCGGCACTCCGTTGGCAGCGAGGGCGTCGACGACCCCGACAAAAAACATGAGAACGGCGTAGAAGGTCAGAACGCGCCGATAGAGCTCTGACAGCGACGCGATTCGAATCGTCGGCGTTTCGGGAGTCGTCTCGTAAGGAATCGTCATAGGCCGCTCAGCGTCACGTGTTCGATCGGACTGGAGCGGTTGGGCGGGCTGCTGCCGGCGTCATCGCCGGATCGCCACCCACCGGGTGCCCGTGGCGCTCACGACCCCGGTCCGGAAACCGGTGTCCCTGTCGTTCGGAAACCATCCGAGGCTGCCACGTCAACCGACGGGGTGGGACGACGAACGGCGCTGTGCGGCGACCGGAACGACGTGGTCACCAACTGCTGCGGCTCTTTCGGGCGCGAGCGGCCGAGTCAGGGCACTGAGATCCGGAATACTGGCCGCTTCCTCCACCCGGCTCGTCATGACTTTAACATTAGAGTACATGCCGTTGTTATAGTCCTTCAGCACGTCGTTCCGTCGAATCTCACGCACCATCTCCCGGATTCCAAGTCGAACGTCGTGCGCTGGCTTGAAGCCCAGCGCGCGGCGAATGCGCTCGAACCCGACGCGATAGTTCCGCGGGTCGTCAACCAGGTCGCTGGTCTCGATCTGGACACCGGGCACCTCGTTTTCGACGAGACGGCCAATATCCGAGATCGTGTAGTTCATGCTCTCGCTACCCACATTGAAGATCTTGTTGCGGACGCGATCATCGTCGGCAGTGGCGGCAAGCTTGAATGCTTCGGCCGCGTCCTGACAATGCACAAACGGACGCCACTGTTCGCCACCCGTAATGCGGAGACGCCCTTCAACGACCGCGTGGACCGTGAGCGTGTTGACCACGAGATCGAAGCGCATCCGGGGCGAGTATCCAAATACGGTCGCGAGTCGAAGCACAACCGGTACGACCTCGTCGGATTGCTCGAAGATCACATTCTCCGACATGATCCGGGTACGAGCGTACAACGACACCGGGTTCAGCGAGGACGATTCCGTCAACAGCTCCTCGTCGCTCGCGCCGTACACGCTGCAGCTCGACGCGAATACCAGACGTCGCACGCCGTAGAAATTGCACGCTTCAACGAGAATCTTCGTGCTCTCATAGTTCAAGTTGAGCGTCTCTTCCGCGTCCACGCCGCACGCAGGATCGCCCACGATGGCCGCGAGCGCGATGACTGTTCCCACGTCCTTGACGCTCGCGACAACATCGCGAACGCTCGAGATGTCCCCTTCGATCACTTCGAGCTGTCGGTGATTTCGAATTTCGGCCAGTCCGTGATCGCCGTTCAGGAAGTTGTCGAGCACCCGTACGCGGTACCCAGCGGCCAAGAGCTTGCGGACCAGATGACTCCCGATGTATCCGGCGCCGCCGGTTACGAGGATCGTGCTGTCGCGGTGCGCCGACGATGCCGCCGGTAGCAGCGCCCGGCTCACTTCCTTGGAGTCCATGAGGTCGGCCAGGGTGACCTTGGGGTTCCCGGTGGTGGCGCGGTTCCGTCCGATCATGTCCCGGACCGCCGGCATGACCTGGACGGTGGCACCGGACCGCCGCGCTGACGCAATCAGCTCCCGAACCACCGCGCGCTCCGCCGAGGGCATGGCGATGACGACGTGCCGGATGTCGCGAGCGCGGATCGTCCGCGCCAGATCGGTCGTGGGACCGAGAATCGGCAGCCCCATGATCGTGCGTCCGTGTTTCGACAAGTCGTCGTCCAGCAACCCCACGACATTCCACGTTCGAGACCCGTGCGCCTCGAGCTCGCCGATCAGCGCTCTTGCGGTATCGCCAGCGCCGACGAACAGCACGGGGATCGCATCTTCTTCTCCCCGCAGCCGCTTCGTGCCGTACTGGCGCTGAATCTGGAGCCGCCGGAGCGCGCGTACTCCTGCCGTGCCGAGCACATAAAGCGCCCAGTCGATCACGACGACACTGTACGGGATCGCCAGCAACGACGTGATACGGAGCAATCCGAGGATCACGGCCGCCACCGAACTTCCGATCACCTGGACGCGAACGACGCGCAAGCTCGTGTACTGCCAAATCTCGCGGTAACTGCCCAGCGCGTAGTTGATTGCGCCCTTCCCAACGACGACGGCAGGAATCAACCACGTCATCTGCCGCATGTGGAAGGGGATGATCGCTCCCTCATACCGGAGGTAAAACGCGACAAACAGCGCAAACGCCGCAATCGTTCCGTCGATTGCGAGTTTTGCTACGAGCTTGGCTCTTCGCTTACGTTGAATCGGATTCACGTTCGGTAGCTTCCTCGCGTTAGCGACTGTTGTTGTCGATCAGGAGACGGGCGAGAATCAAGGCCGTGGCGGAAATCAACCCACCGACCACAACCGTACTGTGCCGCGACAACCAAGAGCGTTCCGGAACGAGAATTTGATCACCCGAACGGATTCCCTCGGCGAGACGCACACCGCTCGCGAGATTCTGGTGAACCTCGGTGCCGTCGCGCATCACGCGAATCCCCGTCAGCTTGCCTTCGCGGGTCGTCCCACCGGCGAGCGCCAACGCGTCGGCCAGAGTCATCGTGGGATCGACGAGATAGAGTCCCGGGTTCGAGACGGCGCCGAGAATTCGCACCCGGCGTAGCAGCGTGATCGCCACATCTGGACTGGCGAGTTCACGGGCATAATCCGCCAAGAGTCCGTCCATGAGTTCGCTCGGCGCCATCCCAGTCACGGACCGACTGCCAACGATGGGCAGAATCACTTGTCCGCTCTCGTCAATTTGATAGTCGCCGTTCAGCTCGGGCTCTCGCCAAAACGCCAATCGGATAGCGTCGCCTGGCCAGAGCGGCTCGACACCCGGGTCGCTCTCCTGCCCCACCTGCGGTGTCTGCCCTGCGGCTCCCGCCACCTGTACCGCGGCGCTCAACACCAGCGTGACCAGCAGCATTCTGCTCACCACCCAGGATCGTGACCCTGTTTTCCGCATGCCCTTCCTCCGTGACTAGCTCCGGCTCGACGAGCCGTACCCGTACCCGTAGCCGTATCGGTTGTAGTACCCACCGCTCACTGCGGCCTCATTTAACACTACGCCGACCACGTTGCCGCCGGCGCGAGCGAGTCTGTCGAGCGTGATCTCGAGCGCATCCCGATCTGTCCGGCCGCCACGCACCACGACAACCACCGAGTGAACGACGTTCGCAATCGTGGCGGCGTCGGCAATCAGGCTGAGCGGGGGCGTGTCGACCAGCACGAGGTCGAACTTGGCGCTCGCCCGCTCCAACAGTCGTCCGAATGACTCGGACTCGAGCAGGCGCGTCGCGTCCTGCGTCGGCGTGCCGGCGGGGATCACCCACAGCTTCGAGTTACCCACCTGCAGCTCCTGCGAGACTTCACCGATCTCCGCGTTACCTGACAGCACGTCGGTGAGACCCGGACGGTTCGGTGAGAACTGAAAGAATTCCGACACACCGCCCGCACGAAGATCCGCGTCGATGAGCAACGTCTTGGCGCCGTGCGCTGCTCGAAGGAGCGCAAGGTTGCACGACGTAAACGTCTTTCCTTCGTCTCGTCCCGCGCTGGTAATGGCGACGCAGTGCGCACTTCCACTTCCACTTCCCCGGTCTGCCCCAATGAAGCTCAAGTCGGCAGCGAGCGTGCGAATCGCCTCAATCGTGAATTCCGTGATCGCGCGATCGCGCTTCCACCGCGGCTCTTTCACATGGTTGGTTTCCGGCTTCGACGGTTTGGTGACGAGGATGCGACGGGAATTCCCGGAGGCCTGCACCTTCGGCAGCGCGTAATTCACCAGCGCCCCGCCTCCCTTGATCCGTGGGATCATTGTCAGCACCGGTAACCCCGTTTCGCGTTCCACCTCGCGGCGTTCGCGAATGCGCGTGTCGGCATCGTCACGGTACAGTGCCAGCATCACACCGAGTCCCATGCCCAACACCAACCCCATCGTCAGATTGAGTTTGGGATTCGGGGACGCGGGCCCGAGCGGCATCGACGCCGCGTCGACAACCCGGACGCTCGGCAGGTCGACAGCTTCCGCCACTTCCGCTTCGCGAAGCCGCGTTTCCAAGAGGCGATACAACTCTTCCAGCGATTCCGCCTGGCGCTCCAAGCGAGCGGTTTGAACCTGTTGCGTCGGAAGCGTCGCAAGGCTTCGGTTGGTCTGCGCCAAGGTGCTGTCGAGCGACTGGATCTGCGTGGCGAGCGAGTGCTCGTAGCTCACCGCAATCGATCGCACCTCATCTTCCAACTCCGAAATCCGATCGTCGATCGCCACGACGTCGGCGTTCTGCTCGCTGCGTCTGAGCACCAGGTCGGCCCGCCGATCTTCCAGCTCGGTCACGCTCGCGAGGAGCTGCCGGACCGACAGGTTCTGCAAGAACGTCGGAAAACTCGCCAAATCCCTGTACTTCCTGGTCCCGCCGTTCTGCGCCTCAATCTCCCGAATGAGCGCAGACAATGCCGACCGCTCGGCTTCGAGCTGATCGCGTTGCGCACGAGTTTGGATGAGCAACGCCACTTCCTGGTTCGCACGCTGCTCGAGCGCCACGACCTGGTTCCGGCGGCCATAGGCTTCGAGACTGTCTTCGGCTGCGGTGAGCTGTTCCCCAAGCCGCGCGACTTGGCCGCGGAGGAACTCCGCCTCCGCCGTCGCTTCGGCACGCTGCAGATTCGTTCGTAGTTGGATGTAGTTCCGGAGCGTGGCGTCACACAACGCATGCGCCGCGCGTGGCGCTAGACCTTCGCAGGAGATGTTGATGAGATCCGCGTCCCCGTTCACCCGCGACACCGTCAATTGGGACTGCGCCCCTCGGACCGCAGCACCGAACCGCGCGGTGCGAATCACGAAACCGTCCTGCAACACCTCTGGCGGAATCGTCCCGGACAAACCGCCAAAGGCAAGTGCCAGCTCGGCGTTGCCGGTGGCGATGAGCGTATCCACTTCCGGGTCGACGACGCGATAGCCCAATTCCGGGTCGAACCTGACGGCGTACTCACCCGGTCGGGTTCCGGGTCCGGCCGAAAAGTCCGGAAAGACTTCGCGCGGGCGCCTGACGCCGTCGGGAAGCTCGACCAACACGTGCAGGTCGAGCTGATCCACGACGCTCTCCATCACGTTCCGACTCTTGATCAATTCGATTTCTGTCTCGATCTGATCGCCGGCCAAGCTCTGGAGGGCGGCCAACGCCGGCACGTCGGACGGGCGGCTCTGCCCCTCGACGAGCACGAGCGCCGAAGATCGGTAGATCTTGGGCTGCAGATAGGTAAACGTCGCGACCGCCGCCATGACCGGCACCAGCCCCACCAGCACGGTCCAACGCCGGCGCCACACCTTTGCGACAAGCGACTTGAGTTCCCTGCCGGGAGGCTCATGAGGAAATTGCGCGCTGGGCGCCGGACGAGGACCAACCTCAATCCGCGCTCCTTCGCGGCGCGATTTCGGACTCAGTGGATACCGCACGTCACTCACCATATTCTCGGGCCTGGTCACGTATCAGGTTTGGGTTAATTGGTCCGGCGCCTCATCCCACGACACTCCCCCGCGACTTTCCGGCTCAGTCGACCTGCTTCCCACGATTTGTCCCGGTGTCCTGGTCGAAGGGGAGACAGGCCGTGGTGCGAATCTCAATCACGAGCAAGCAAAAATCACGCCGAGATGTGATCTGGATCACATTGGGGAGGAAACATTCGTAACCTACTGCAATACAACCACTTACATATCTAACGACCGTGCCAATGCGAGACGTCGTGACGATCCCTTTGGTCTCGAAGCGGGGCGGCGCGAGTGAGACCGATGCAGGGAAGCCACACCTCACCCCTCAACCCCGCCCCCTGAGCGACACGACCGGCCCGATTCGCACGTACCCGCCCCATCAACCCTCCATCCGTTTGCGACGCCGGCGAGCCGCAAGGAGGCCCCAGACCGACGAATCGACCGACAGAAGCTTCTTGGACGCATGCCACGTGAGGAGGTTGCGGACAACAATGGACACACTCGTGGCCCCGGCAGCGCCGGAAATCCCGAAGAAGTAGATCCCCGGGACGTTGAGCAGAATGTTCACCACCAGTGAGATGGTGACGATCTGAAGCCCCTTTCGCTCGTGGCCGGTCATGGTGAGCAGAAACCCCACCGGCCCGGTCGACGCATTCACTGCCTGCCCGAGCGTCAGGAGTACCAGCGCAAGATAGGCTGTCTTGAACTCCTCGCCGAACAACGCGAGAATCCAGGGGCCAAGGATCAGGAGACCCAACAGGACCGGCGCCGAGATCCCGGCGATGAGTTTGGCGACCCTGGAAACGAGGCCCTGCAGCTCTTCGCGACTCTTCGCGCTATGAAACTCCGAGATCAGTGGGGCCGCGATGCTGTTTGATGCCTGCATCCCAAACAAGGCCAACGACGCGACCCGTGAGGCGACGCTGTAGAAGCCGACCTCGGCGGGATCACGAAGCATCCCCAGCATGAGCTTGTCCACCCGGCCGAGAAGCATGTACAGACCTGACACAAAGAGGAGTGGCAATGCAGTCCGAACCCATTCGCGGGTGCGAAACTCCGGCCGGGCGCGATACACTTCCTTGGGACGTTTCCGCTGCAGGTAGACGCTCGCGACAAGGAGTCCCCCGACGGCGCCGAAGATGTTCAGCTGCATGGCAACGGCCGCGTCGAGCTGCCGTCCGGCCCAGAGCACGGCCACGGCGACACCAAGCGCGAGGAGGATCGGACGCACGACGCCGTCGGCAGCCTCGGACACGACGACACGCTTGAGCGCGCGGAGCGAAGCTCGCCGAATCGCACTCAGCGCCAACACCGGGAGCAGAAAGGCGCCAACGAGCAGTGTAGCGGTCAGGTCGCTCCGACCGGGTCCCCCAGAGGCGAACACCGCGAGCGCCACGCCGAGCCCCGCGGTGAGGCTGAGCGCGAGCACGAATTGAGTGCTCCGGCGATAGAGCCCTCGCAGCGGATTCCATTCCTGTTGGGCCGCGTACGCCGCGCTGAAGCGAACGATGGCAGTGTCGAAACCGAAGAGACACGGAATGAGCAGCAGGTGCAGGATCGTCAGGGCAAACATGTAGACGCCGTACTGCTCGGCTCCCATCAACCGGGCCAGCAACACATGGACGCCAAACGCCAGCCCAACACCGCAGATCTTCGCACCCAGCCGGCCGCCGGCACCCCGGA
>JBFIZG010000162.1:0-7497 GCA_041604955.1 Gemmatimonadales bacterium
ATCGTCCTCCTCGGCGTGGTTGGTGACGTTGGTGAGGCCCGTGCCGTCGACGTTGACGACGTAGACCTCTTTGTTTCCGTCGCGGGTGCTCACAAACGTGATCTTGGAACCGTCGGGCGACCATTCTGGCTCGTTGTCAGCCCCGGAGTGGTTTGACAGGTTGATTTGATTCGAGCCGTCGGCATTCATGAGATAGATCTCCAAGTTGCCGTCACGCTCGCTTTCGAACACGATCATCGGCTCATTGACAATCGTGATCAGGTGATCTTCCACTTCGCCGTCACTCGCTTCACCCGTCGGCCCCAAGCCACCTGCCGAGTTCACGCGGAAGCGCGCGTACTGTTTGCCGAACACGGCTGCTGCCGGCACCCCAAACGTGAGCTCGTTCGACCCCTGGCTCAGCTGAACGTCGTGCGCGATCTGTTCTGGCTCGCCCTGCTCCCACACTCCGTCCCCATTGAAGTCGATCCATGCGTTCAACATCCCGCTCGCCGACGCAACGACCTCGACGGTCGCGTCAGCATCCGGGACAATCGCGGAGGCAAATGTGACGCCGTCTTCGTCGTCCAGCGTCTGCAGGTCGTCACCGGTGGCACCGTTCGGCCCCGAGTTCGGCTGACCGTCTGGGTCACGGTCCACCGTTGCGCCGAGCGACAGTCCGGACCCCAAGAGGTGACGCGCGCCGTCGCTCGATAACAACGTCGGGTAGGGATTGTCGGGTGCATCTCCAAAATCATATTCGCAGAGCCCCGTTGCCGGGTCACCCGGGAGGACCGGTGTGCAGCCAGTCCGCACGATCAAATCGGCTACCCGGAGCGGTCCCATCCAATCGTTCAACGTGTACTGGAAGGAGCCACCCTCGTGGAAATCGTCCGGCGGTGTCACGACAGGGACGCCGCTCCCGTCGACGTCGAATCCTCCCATTGGCCCGACGGTCGCCATTTCTCCGAGCTCGAACGTCGTCCGATCGTTCCCCGATCCGGGAACGTACGCCAACGTGACGAGAACCGGGGTCAGAGGAACCATGGGAACGCTCCCGACGGTCGTCTCAACCGTTCCCGTACGTGTTACGACCTCCTGGGCTGCATTCGTGAACTCGTATTGAAACTCGTACACCACCGCTGTGGTGATGTCGGACGGCGGCGTCACGGAGAGCGTCCCGTCGGTGTTTATCGTAAGCGCTCCGTCGGTCCCGATCCCAACAGTGAACGGCGGAGTCACCAGATTGGGGGACGAGGCGCCCCACGTGATCGTGACCGCACCAGCAAGCACAGGCGGCCCCTCGGCAACCGGCGGCCCGGTGACAAGCCCATCCGGCGTCTCCGTGACTCCAACGAACGACGTGCGCGGGCCATCTTGCGGCGTCACGAGATTGTCTGTGCAACCGGCGAGACCCATCAGCACGACGAGACCGCACCGAAGCGCGGTAGAGAAGCCGTGGAGGAGTGCATACGGACGTACGTCACGCATTACGTCAGTCGTCTCCTCTCCGGTCCCGTTACGACCAAGAAACCGCACGAAATGGTGAATGGTCGTATCTCAATCATCATTACGGCTCTGGGAATGGGTAGCGACGGATCGGCTTGTCGCGGTCATCGGCGGAGTGAGGGAATGACCATCGACAAGAAACCGTGCCACGTCGGCACCCGAGTTCGCAAGAGTTGCACGGACGCAACAGCGCCCCAGTCCGCGATCTACTGCACTAGGCGATCCCAAGGGACGCCGGCCGTTGACCGTGCTTCGCAAAGCCGAGACTACACACTTGACTCCGTACCTACGTACGGACTTTATCCTTCTTATCGGACATGGAGGGTGATCATGCCCCGCAACACAATAGGAACCGTCGCAAAGCACGCCGGCGTCGGTGTCGAGACGGTTCGGTTCTACGAACGACAGGGCCTTATCGATCAACCGGCCTCGCCTGAGCAGGGGTTCCGCGAGTACCCACCTGACGCTGTCGACCGCATTCGCTTCATCCGGCACGCCAAGGAACTCGGCTTTACGCTAGAGGAAATCGGCGATCTCCTCTCACTCCGTTCAGACCCGCGCGAGAACTGCGAGACCGTGCAACTCCGGGCAGAGGACAAGATCATCGACGTCGATGCGAAGATCCGCGCGCTCCGTAAGATCAAGACTCAACTTCGCAAGCTCGCCAACGCGTGCGACGAGCGCGAAGCCACTGCCGACTGCCCCATCCTGGAGGCACTGCGCTGATGCGACCGACCACTGAATATCAGAGTACGATCACGTGCCCGCTCTGCGGGCATCGCGCGACGGAAACGATGCCGACCGATGCCTGCATCTTTTACTACGAGTGCCTCGGATGTGGTGAGCGGTTGAAGCCGAAGTCGGGTGACTGTTGTGTGTTCTGCTCGTTTGGGGATCACCAATGTCCGCCCAAAACCGCAGAGGGTTGCTGCTGACAGGAGCGTCGAATCATGGATCGCCCCGCGGACAAGCTGGAACTGCATTTCGAGGACCAGGGATCGCTCCCAAGGCCGGGACTCGTAGGTCGAGTCGTCCGGCTCGTGTTCGGCACGATGCTCCTGTACGGCTTGTTCTCGATGGTGACTGACGGATTAGGCCTATTCTCCAGCACCGTTGCGCCGCGCAGTCTCGACTTCTGGGTCTTCGTCGCGATCGCGTTCCACCTGACCCCATACGTCATCAACATCGGATTTGGCCGCCGCTGGCGGAGGAGACCCCAGCTTGTCATCGCCGTTCTCGTCCTGCTGCTCATCGCCGCGGATTTCGTTCTGTACGGCACCTGGTGGGCACCTCCCCTCGGGGCGTTCATGTGGCTCTGGCTCGTCTACTTCTCGGCGCACCTTGGTGGAGCATTCGTGCTCTCGACGATCATTGGAACCCCGGGGTGTGAGATGCGCGCGTTACCGCATTTGTGGACCCTCGTCACCGGGCGCGTCACCAAAGAGCACTACTGTCCCGGGCCGCTCGACCGGCTCGACAAATGGGAAACCGCCAGGCACCCGGTATGACACGGTCCAAGCTCGACACGCTGCTCGCGTCCATACTCGACGCCTTCCCGCCCCTCTCCCCAGCCGAACGGCGGGCGGGTCTATCGCTGTACGCTCTCTTGGCCGGTGGGCGACCGGTTCGACCGAAGACATTGGCAGCCAAGTTGAACCTGCCATCGCGAGAGATCGTTGCTCTTCTGGCCAAGCCGGGGTTGCGCTCGCAGATCCTGTTTGACGACGAGGGAGCCGTGATCGGGTTCGGTGGCCTGAGTGTGGTACCGGCCGCGCACGGGATGCTGCTCGACGGGGTCAACCTGTTTACATGGTGTGCTTGGGACACGTTGTTCATTCCGGCGCTTCTCGGTCGGGACGCCGCCATCTCGTCAAAGTGCCCGGCCTCGGGCGTTGACATCAGTATCACCGTGAGAGAACACGGTGTCGAGCATGCTGACGGTATAGCCCTGTCGTTCGTGATACCAAAGGCTAGCGAGTGTACGACGTCTACCGAACGCGCAATCGCGTGTTTCTGCGATGAAGTGCGTTTCTATGGCTCGGCTGATCTCGCTCGAGAGTGGACGGTCACGCGCGACAACGCCCACATCCTCTCGATTGACGACGGATGGTGGCTCGGCCGCAGGTACAACGCGGCGCGGTTTCCCAACGCTCCTCCGAGGAACGCCAAGGCCGTCGCGGATAACCAAGTCGCACATGAAGCGTGACGTCGTCGAGGCGGGATCGGTTGCCGGGGCGGTAGGTGCGGCGCTTACGAGCGCAGCAGCGGCCATCTGCTGTATCGGTCCGCTCGCCCTGACACTGCTCGGCGTCAACGGGATGATCTTCGCGGCGGGGTTGAAGCCGTACCGATTTCATCTGCTCGGTGCGTCGGCGCTCATGCTCGGGTTGGCGTTCTTGATGATCTACCGGCCCCCGCGCATTGGAGGGACGGCGTGCCCGACCCGTCTAGGTAGGGTCAGCAAGATTTTTCTGTGGGGTGCCACGATCATTTGGATCGCGGCATTCATACTTCAGTTTTTGGCCGACAACGTCACGTTGTAGGAGGTCAGTTATGCGCACGTCATATGTCACACTACCACTGCTCGTGGGCCTCAGCCTCGGGATGTCGGGGCCGGCCGCCAAGTATAAGTCTCTCGACGCGAACGGTCATCCGTTTAAGGCGACGTTCAACGCCGACGTCGGTAAGGTACGGGTCGTGATGCTCGTCGCGCCTACGTGAGGGGGATGTCTCCGCGGGTCCGCGGAAACGCAGTCCCACCTGTTGGAGAACACCGAAAGCGACGATCTCGCCGCCTACGTGGTGTGGGTGCCAAAGAACGGTGCACGCGAAGATCATATGAGTCGTGTCACGGGCATCGTGACCGACAGCCGCGCCATACAATATTGGGACGGTCATCAAGCGATCATGGGACCCTATCATGATCGCTATTCGCTCACAGGCCCGTGCGCCGGCTTGTTTTTGGTGTTCGGTCCTGACGCCGTGTGGGAAGACGACGGCCCGCCCGAACCCACGTACGGTGAGGACGCGCATTCGAGCCAGTTCACTCGTGAACTCCCGCATTGGAACGCAAAGCGGTTTGCCGAACGCGTGATGGGTATGTTGCCGTAGCGTCCTGACTCACTGGCAGGCGCCGCTTCAAGCACCGTGGCGCCGCCGAGGTTCCACTGGCTACGGGGCCGATGGGTAGACTTGGAAACCGGTTACTGCTTGTTGATGTTGCGCCGGTGTTCCGCGTCATGCCGGTCGAGGCAGGCTGCGATCGCTGCCGAGATCGGTAGGTCGGTTCGCTCACTGATGAAGAGATACTCTCCGGCCGGATTGACCTCCATCATGCGTCAGCACCCCACCCAGCAGCCGGAGAACGTGCCCCAGAGGCCTTGTGCTGTCAATCAGCAAGTCGCGACATGCCGATCCATCCGCTGCAGTATCCGGTACCGGACCGTCATTCGCAATCGGACGGTTGCTGATTTTGAGATACACAGATTCTGAGAAGCCGGGTTCGTGGAACATATGAAGAGGGATCGGGGGCGCCCGGTCCGAAACGGGCACACCGACCCGGCAGGTCGTAGCGCCGAACATGGGGTCGCTAGAGTCGCGCGCGTGTCACAGAGATGGTTGGAGAAGCGACAATCCGAGCGTCGAACGGCGCGAATCTGGCACGCTTCGATTCCTACACCTTCACCTATTCCGCCGCCGAAACACGTGGGTACCGTCGGTGCAGGCAGGAATCCTGACCGCGACCCGGTGCCAGTGGACCCTCTCAGCGGTATGGCCCCATCCTCAATTACGCGGCTGCGTCTCCGGTCGCCGCGCCACGAGACCTGGTCCATATGACCTATATCACAGTCCGTCTCGATGGACTCCGTAACTTGCGTGTGATGGCGACTACGCAAGCGCACGGCGGCTGGCGAGCGCCGTAACGAGAGTATAGAGCTGCTAGGAAGCGGCCGACGGGAGCCCAAGAATGGACGATTCCAAGAAGATCGCTGAGCGTGATGCCCGTCCATGGGCGGACAGCGCGTATTACGAACGCGCCGAGCAGTCTACTGACGGGTTCTGGACGGAGGGGACGAAATTCAGACAACGGTTCGACCGTTTGGACCTCACCAGCGTCATAGAGCTGGCGTGCGGACATGGGCGACATACGGAGCGAGCACCCCGCTCGCTGGCCGCCTGATTGCGATTGACGTGTTCGAAGAGAATCTGCAGGTGTGCCGCGAGCGTCTATCCGTCTCCTCACACGTGGAATTTGTGTTGGGTGACGGTGTGAGCTTTGAACCCGAGGCGGATGCATCTGCGAGCAGCATTTTCTGCTACGACGCAATGGTTCATTTTGCCCCGCAAGTCGTAGAACGGTACCTCCAGGACGCACATCGTGTCTTGCGACCCGGCGGCATGGCGTTGTTTCATCACTCCAATCTCGATACTCCCAATTCCATCGCGTACGGCCGGAACCCCGGGGCACGAAACCCGATGACACGGGCGGATTTCAACGCGCTCTCGTTCACCGCCGGACTCGAGATCCTTGACGCGATTGAATTTCGGTGGGGGGGGAATTGACAACCGCGATGGATTGACGCTGTTACGTCGTCGTTAATCCGGTCACAAGACCGATCCCATCACTCCGACATGAATGGCTCAGCCGAGCACATCGGTCCACATGAGCTGGGTCACCGTTCCAAACTCCAGGCAGTCAATGCTAGTTGGTCATGTACCTATTGGTAGGAAGCTCACCGTCAGCGTCGTGAGCGCCACCGAACCGTTACTCGCGATGGTCACCTGCCAGTAATCGCCTGACCGGACTGGCATAGTGAAGCTTCCTCGATCCGGAAAGCCGTTCCCGTCGAGTGCCAACTCCAACCTCTTGGTACTGGCCGTTGGAGACGAGTCCGTGAATCCCGCAACGAAGGTCTGTGACGTCTCTGTTGTTATCGCATGAACGATCACAAAGCCATCGGTGGTCGCCTGGAACACGGTACCTGCGCTCGACGCCGTCCATGAACCAAACCCGGTTGCACCGACCGCTGCCACCGCCTCGGCATCGGTGTACCGATCGTGATTGAGCGCGTTCGAATTATCCTTCGCACCCATCGCCGTGACGCTCTCGGCATCCGAGTACCTGTCGTGATTGAGCGCGTTCGAGTTGGCCTTCACTCCCATCGCCGTGACGGCCTCGGCATCCGTGTATCTGTCGTGATTGAGGGCATTGGCATTGTCTTTGGCCCCCATTGCCGCAACGGCATCGGGGTCAGTGTACTGCGTATCGTTGTCCTCGCCACACACCCAGGCTGTACTCCCCGCGTTCCACTTTGCCAATTGCATATCATTGCAGCCCCCGGGGAGGCTCCCGCCACTCCCCGTACCCAACTGCCCGCTGGCAGTGACCACGACCGGCGTCCCCGCTAAGGGCGTCCCCTCGATTCCCGCGATGAACGTGCTGGTGTGCGTGCCCTGGGTACCGATCTTGATCGTGGCGGCATCGCCTGCCACGCCCTGGCTCACAATGAAGATGTTGTTATCACCTGTGGTCGCATTGAGCCCGGCACCCGCGCCCAGCGCGAGGTTGTTGTTGCCTACGATGTCCCTTCCAGCTTCGAGCCCAATCAGGGTGTTCTCGTCACCAGCTGCATATCGGCCGGCATCATGACCTATCGCCGTGTTGCGGTTGCCACTCAGGTATTCTGCAGTTTGGTAGCCGGTCGCGACGTTGTCGTTGCCCGTCGTGCTGTGACGAAGCGCGCCGTAGCCGCTCCCGGTGTTATTGTCGCCCGTGGTGTTGTCCTGCATCGCGCGGTAACCGGTCGCGGTGTTGTACTTCCCCGTCGTGTTGTCGCGAAGCGCCGCCAAGCCGGTCGCCGTATTGTCGCTGCCGATGGTATTCGCCAGTAACGCTCTCGCCCCGACCGCCGTGTTGTTGTGTCCCGAGGTGTTGGAAGAGAGTGCGTCCAAGCCGACTGCGGTGTTGTCGTCGCCGAGATCGTGCGTATGCGTGACCGGCGTCGTCGG
>JBFIZG010000163.1:0-7492 GCA_041604955.1 Gemmatimonadales bacterium
ATGGCGGCGACGGTGCCGGTCGCCTGACGGCGCCAGATCTCGAGTTGGAACAAGCGGTCGCGCGCCGCGTTGAATCCTTGGGCGAAAAACAGGTCGTGCTCCGTCTCGGCATAGATGTGAGAGATCCCCCATCGATCCCGGATGATCTCGACCGGGTTGGTGAGGTCGTCGGAGGCGAGACGCAATGTGTCCTGGCTGGCTCCGGCCTCGGTTCCGCCGGTTACCAGCGCCAAGGCGATCAGGAATGTTGGAATGTGTTTGGCGGTTGGCATTCGCGGGTTCTCCACTCGATCGGTTTGGAACAATATGAACCGTACGACGACCCGCGAATAGATCCGGGCCGGGCGTCGTGGCCAAGTTGTGCGTGCTGAATAGCGTCGCCGCAGCCAGACCGTCTTGAGAATCTGTGCTACCGGCCCTACCTTGCATGGGCTAATGACGACTTCGTGCGCCGCCGCGACGCCTCCCAACGCGGTTGTATCCCCTTCGGACTGGAATGCCCTCCTCGCGCCCTATCGGAAGCCCATCCTTTGGCGAAGTCTGTTCCAGCTCGCCAACACGGGCGTGCTGTTCGGATCGGTGTGGTTTCTCATGTTGTGGAGTCTCGAATTCGGGTACTGGATCACGTTGCTTCTCGCCGTGCCGGCCGCGCTCCTTCTGGTCAGGATGTTCATCTTGCAGCACGATTGTGGCCACGGCTCGTTTTTCAAATCCCGCGCGGCCAACGACGTTGTTGGGTTCATCATTGGTGTGTTCACGCTGGTTCCGTACAACTATTGGCGAAAGACGCATGCGATTCACCATGCCACGTCCGGTGATCTCGAACGGCGAACGTTCGGCGACATTGATACGCTTACGGTTTGCGAATATTTGGGTCTCTCGAAGCGCAAACGGCTGATGTATCGGATCTACCGTCATCCGTTCGTCATGTTGTTCGTCGGGCCAACCTATCAGTTCATCATCAAACATCGCTTGCCCGTCGATACACCGCGCTCCTGGAAGCGGGAATGGGCGAGCGTGCACTGGACCAATGCCGCAATCGCGTTGGTGGTCGTCGTGATGTGGTTAACGGTAGGACTCGAGCGGTTGCTGCTCGTTCAACTCCCCATCACGCTCATCGCCGGGTCAATTGGCGTTTTTCTCTTCTACGTACAGCATCAGTATGAGGATACGTATTGGCGCTACCACGAGGCGTGGAATTATTACGACGCGGGGTTGCGGGGGAGTTCGCTGTACGTGCTGCCCCCGGTCCTCCAGTGGTTCACGGCCAATATCGGACTGCACCATATTCATCATCTTTGCAGCAGAATTCCCAACTATAGACTGCCTGAGTGTCTCAACGACAATCCCGAGTTTCACAACGTCACTAAGCTGACGCTGGTCGAGAGCATCAGGACGTTGTGGCTCTCGCTGTGGGATGACACCAACCATCGCTTGATCGGGTTCCGGGAATTGCGGTTCGCGCGGCCCCCGACGGCCGAGTCGGTCCCCGCCTCCAGGCCGGCCGCGTTGCCCAAAGCCTGGCGCTGACGGCGGCTCTCCGCCGCAGGAACCTCACGCGGGCTTCATCACGTCTTCACGGCCGGAATGAGACGCTTCATGTAGGGTGTTGCGTCATCAAGAAACAGGGAGTTCCCCATGCGCTGGTCCGTGGAGATCGATCCCGCCTCGTCCAGCGAGTACATCGCGGTCAACGAAAAGGGACGCTCCGTTCTTCTGGAGCCGTTCACCAACAAGGGCACAGCGTTTTCGTCGTCAGAGCGCGATGCGCTGGATCTGCACGGGTTGGTGCCACCAGCGTGTTGTGATATCGAGCAGCAGCTGGAACGAACGTACGAAAACTACCTCGCCAAGTCTTCCGACATCGAGAAGTTCGTGTATCTGGCGTCGCTGCACGACCGAAACGAGACGCTCTTCTTCCGGTTGGTGCATACGCACATTGACGAGATGATGCCGATTGTGTACACACCCGTAGTTGGGGAAGCCTGCCAGAGGCACTCGCACATCTACCGGAGGGCTCGCGGGCTGTATATCGGCTACGATCGCCGCTCGCAGATCGAGGCGATTCTCCGGAATCACGGTCGCGAGCCGGCTGTCATTGTCGTCACCGACGGCGAGCGGATCCTGGGACTCGGTGATCAGGGATCGGGTGGCATGGGAATTCCCATCGGAAAACTCTGTCTCTACACGCTCTGTGCCGGCATTCCCCCGCAACTGACCTTGCCGATAATGCTCGATGTTGGTACGGACAACGAAGAGCGTTTGGAAGATCCGTTGTATTTGGGTCTTCGGCACCGGCGAATACGTGGACGGGAATACCAGGCGTTCGTGGACGATTTTGTCGCGGCCGTTGCCAAGGTGTACCCAGGCGCGCTCTTGCAGTGGGAAGACTTCTTGAAGTGGAACGCGATCACGCAGTTGCACCGTTTTCGCGATCGCATCACGAGCTTCAACGACGACATCCAAGGCACCGCCGCAGTCATCTTGGCTGGTGTTTTCAGTGGACTCGGAATCACAGGCCAAGCGTTCGAAGAACAACGTGTACTGCTCGCGGGGGCGGGCGCGTCGGCCACGGGCATTGCCGACCTGTTCGTCGCCGCGCTGGTCAAACGGGGGATGACGCTTGACGAGGCGCGCCGCCGGATCTGGCTCGTCGATACAAAGGGATTGGTCGTGGCGGACCGTGAAGGGCTCGAGGGGTTCAAGGCGACCTATGCGCGCGATGGCAGTGAAACGTTGGAGTACGGGTGCGCGGATCGGTCGGCGATCACCCTCTTAGAAACCGTACGGAACGTGGAGCCGACAATCTTGATCGGGTGTTCCGGCACCAGCGGTCTCTTCACCGAGGAGATCGTGCGAACGATGGCCCGGGTCAACGATCGGCCCTTGGTCTTCCCCATCTCGAACCCTACGAGCCGCAGCGAATGCACGCCCGAAGAGGCCATTCGTTGGTCTGATGGTCGCGCCGTAGTCGCTACGGGAAGCCCGTTCCCGCCGGTTCACTACAATGGCAGGCGGTATCGGATCGGGCAGGGTAACAATGCGTTCATCTTCCCCGGCGTGGGCCTGGGGGTATGGGTGTGCCGCGCCAAGCGAGTATCAGATGGGATGTTCCTGGCGGCGGCAAAAGCGTTGAGCTCGAAAGTGGGCGCCGGCGACCTGGCCGAGGGCGCAGTGTACCCGGAGCTCTCGCGAATGCGGGAGTGCTCACACGCCGTTGCCTGTGCGGTGATCAAGTGCGCTGTGGCAGAGGGACTGGCTGCTCCCGGGCTGCTCGAGAACCTGGAGACGTTGGTGGAGCGGAAGATGTGGTATCCGGAGTATCGTCCGATCCGTTACGAGGCGGACCGAATATCCGTCGGCGTCAAGGCTTCCGGTCTCGAGCGCGCAGTTGCCGGATCTCTTGGTGTTGCTTCCGAATCGCAGCCATGACCAGATCCACGACTCCCTGAGCAGCCTCTTGTCGCTTGGGGTGATCGAGAAATTCCGAATAATCGATTGGCTCTCCGTAGGAGATGTACACGCGCTTGAAGGGGCGGGGAATGCTGGCGCCGATCGGAAGCACGTCCTGCATGCCATCGATGGCGACGGGGATCACCTTGGGCCGCGCACGGGTGATGATCAGTCCGGCCCCTAAGCGACCCTCGCCCACGTTTCCGTCTCGTGTACGACCGCCCTCCGGAAAGAGCGTCATGACTCCGTGCGGGAGCACCTCGACCATACGCCGAAGTGCAAAGGGATCTCGACGGCCTTCTTTCACAGGAATACAGCGATAGGTGTGCGCGAGCCACGTCAAAAACCGGTTCTTGAAGAAATTTTCTTCGGCTGCCGGGTTCCACGGGATGAGATAGGTTTTGAGCCACGACTGCGGATAGAAGGCAAAGAGTCCGACCGGGAAGCTGTCAATCATCGACTGGTGGTTGGACAGCAGCAAGGTGTTCCGCTCGTATCCAACATGCTTCCGGCCGATCACGGTTGTGCGGTTGAATAGCTTGAAGAAGATCAGCCAAAGGAAGGTAGTGACGTTCACCACGAGGTACGTCGAAACTCGGCGGAGAAGCGTGGACGGAGTGGCGGAGGCTGGCTTGCGTCCTGGTTCGGTCAATGCTTGGGTTCCCAAGGGCGGATCGGCTCGTTTCGTTTCAGGTGCTGACGCACGGCGATGTCAGAAAATGGGTGACGAGGGCCCGGTTGACCAGATCTGGACGAAGTTTGGGACCGGGCGGCGCCTCGACCGCTCCGAGGGCTTCCCAACGCCGTGGGAGATCGCACAATCCGGCCAAAGCGGGTAAAATTCCAGCAGTTTCCGGACGATGCCACGGCTCGGACCGGACTGTAGAAACCTGAGATTTCGATGACTGAAAGGATAACATGACCACGACGGTTTTACGGGAAGCGCCCTTCCTCGACGCGCTCGGTATCGAGGACACGAACCGAGGCGGATTTGGCGGCGAGTGGGTAGGGTCGGGGCCTGATCTGGAAGTGACCACGCCGATCGATGGCAGTCGAATTGCCGTCGTTCAACAGGTGACAGAAGCCGAGTATGATGAAATCGTCGACCGGGCCCACGCCGCGTTCTTGCAGTGGCGCCGAGTTCCCGCCCCCAAACGCGGTGACGTCGTTCGTCAGATCGGGAACCGGCTTCGGGCGTTGAAGAAGGAGCTCGGCGCGCTGGTCACCCTCGAAATGGGCAAGGTCGTATCGGAGGGTGAAGGGGAAGTGCAGGAGATGATCGACATTTGCGACTTTGCCTGCGGGTTGTCCCGCCAGCTTTACGGTCTGACGATGCACTCGGAGCGCCCAGACCATCGCATGTACGAACAGTGGCATCCACTTGGCGTGGTTGGAGTCATCAGCGCGTTCAATTTTCCGGTTGCGGTATGGAGCTGGAACGCGGCAATCGCGGCCGTGTGTGGCGACAGCGTGTTGTGGAAGCCGGCGAGCGGTACGCCGCTCACTGCAATCGCCTGCACAAAGATCGCCGCCCAGGTCTGCCGCGAGAACGACGTCGATCCGGCAATTTTTTCACTGACGGTTGGAAAGGGCTCAACCGTGGGCGATCGTTTGCTCCATGACCGAAGAATTCCACTGGTGTCGGCTACTGGCAGCTGCAGCATGGGGTATCGTGTGGGCGAGGTGGTGGGCAGACGGCTCGGTCGTACGATTCTCGAACTGGGCGGCAACAACGCGATTATCGTGACACCGCACGCGAATCTCGACCTCACGCTCCGGGCTGTATTGTTTGGCGCGGTCGGCACGGCGGGGCAGCGCTGCACAAGCACGCGGCGGATCATCGTTCATGAATCCGCACGGCGGGAGTTCACCGACCGGCTCGTTCGAGCATACGAGGATATCGTCATCGGGGATCCTCGTGAGAGCGATACCATCATGGGTCCGCTCGTCACCCTGGGCGCCGTCGAAGACATGCAGAACGCCATCCGGCGAATTGCCGAGGAAGGCGGAGAAATCCTGTTTGGCGGCGAGCGCTTGGAGGGACAGCAATATCCGGGAGGGCATTACGTCCGACCGTGCATAGCCGCCGCGCGGAACGAGTTCGATATCGTTCAGGAGGAGACGTTCGCACCTATCCTTTACATCATCGGGTACGGAACCGAGTCCGCTTCTGGGCAGCAAGCAGTCGATGAGATGGACGAAGCGCTCGATCTGCATAACGGTGTGCCACAAGGACTGTCATCCGCCATCTTCACCGAGCACATCCGTGAAGCCGAATACTTTCTTTCGCATCGTGGAAGCGATTGTGGCATCGCGAACGTCAATATCGGTACCTCGGGCGCCGAAATCGGAGGAGCTTTTGGGGGAGAAAAAGAGACGGGCGGTGGTCGCGAGTCTGGATCCGACTCGTGGAAGGTGTACATGCGTCGGCAGACGAACACGCTCAACTGGAGCACGGATCTGCCGCTCGCGCAGGGAGTGAAGTTCGGAGACTAGGCGAGGTTGCAACCGGCAGTCAGGGGGGCGGTCGTCGTCGTCGCGCGACGCCGCTCCCCGATTTCAGGCACCGATTTCTCATTTCACGACGAACCTCACCAGGAGAGGCTGCGGGAGCGCGTCCGACTCGACCTCGAGGTCCAACGCCCGTCCTCGCACGCCGCCATCCGGCGCTCGAAAATAGAGTACATCCACGATATACCCAAACCTCGGTATCAAGACCGTATCCTGTACGACGTTCAACGTGTACCGGTCGATGGCGACGAACCCGCGGGTCGGGCTCAACTTGCTTGGGTGCCGAAAATACCGACCGAACGTCGTCGAAGCTGCCTCCGGGAGTTGGGCAAGCGCCTCGCGATCCATGTCCAAAAATCGGTAGTTCTCGAGTAGGTCGCGCGGTCCAACCGGCGGATGTGTGGTCCCGTCTGCTTCGACCAGCGTGAACGCGTGACGTGGCAGCGCGAAAGCGGTGCGGCCGTGGTTTGCTACGGCAATCTCGACGGGAACGTAGCCATCGGCTTCCCGATATCGGGCCGGACGGAGGCCGACCAGGACATCGATCACATCACCGTATTCAACGTAGATCTCGCTCCCGATTCGGGCGCTCATTCCTTCGGGATCGTCCCCTCCGGCCGTGTACGTCGTCGCGCACGCGGTGAGAGCGATCAGCCCGATTGAGGCGAGTCGGTGTACCTCGCGCTGAGATGTCATCTGTGGAGTTTAATCGGAGGTGCCGTAACCTGGGAGCGAAATTGCCACCGGCGACGTCTCCGCCGCCATACCTCTCACCTGTCACCTGTCACCTGTCACCTGACACCCGTCACTCCAAAATCTTCAAATCTTTCAATAAACCTTCTGCAATCGCCTGCCGCACGGCGTCCGTATCGTAGAAGCCTTCAAGCAGCCGCTGACTCACGAGGGCCAGCTTGTCGGGCGGCAACGTGCCGCTCGGTCGCCCGGCAGCGGCAGTCAGTCGCTCTTCGGTCAGCAGCTTTGCCGCTTCCGACAGTTGGATGCGGTCGCCATGAGTCTTCGGAGCGTCCGATTCTCTCGGAGCGTCTTCGCTACCGGGCGCTACGGTATTCGCCCTGTTTGCCTCATCATGCCGGCCGACCGCCTTGTCTCGCGCCGGCCGCGGTCCACTTGGTTGAATCGGATCGATCGTCACTGGCACTCGCATGTCACGGGGACACGTCGTGGCTTGGCAACCAGAGCCCGGTTGGCCGCCCATACCCCGACGTTAACCTTCACGTCCCGCGGAAAGTCCCATGGACATGGTCTGTAGCTGGTCCCGTGGTAGCCGCAGAGGAGGCTGTTGCGCTGGGGGTAGGGTGAAGGGGCAGGGGGCGGGGGCTGTTTGGTGCGCGTCCATCTCGTCCTCCAGTGTACGATTCATTATCGGTTCGTTCCCCGGCCAACTTGAGCCGGAATCGCTCTTGCGCGGGCGACGATGATCCTGGGGCTGCACAACCCCGAGCCGCGGTCCCGCACGGATGTTCCCGACCCTTCTCGGGGCCACGCGCATGGGCGTTATCGAGCGAGA
>JBFIZG010000164.1:0-7465 GCA_041604955.1 Gemmatimonadales bacterium
CGGAGCATTTCGTCAGGTAGGTTGGCGTGGGGTGACGCGAACGATCAAAACGAGGACTACGCCTCGAAAGCGTCGGGGGGGAGTCTCGGTTTGGTGAGTCGGGGTGGTACGGTTCCGCCGTTCGAAACGGTCGCGTTTGCGCTTCAGCCCGGCGAACTTTCCGGCGTGACGGAAACGCAATTCGGGTACCATGTCATTCGGCGGCCGGCGCTCGGCGAGATACGGGACGAGTTTGAGGAGGCCGTTGAGAACCTGCTAATCGAGCGTATCGATTCGACGTTTCTCTCCGACATGGAGGCGCGGTGGGAAATCGCCGTGAGTGACGACGCGCCTCAACGCATGCGCGATGCCATCGCGGATCTCACCCGTGCGAAGAACAACCGCAAGGCGGTGGGGACGTTTCGGGACGGCCGATTTACCGTGGCCGACTACGCGCGTTGGTTGCAGACCCTCGACGTACGGTTTCAAGGGCAAGTCGCGCAGGCGGACGACGCCGCCCTCACTGAGTTCGCGCGCGCCCTGATGCGGAACCACGTCTTGGTGCTGGAGGCCGAACGCGAGGGTCATGGATTGACCGAAGACGATCTCTTCGCCCTCACCGCCGCGCTCGTCGAGGCGCTCGCGCCCCTGCGCGCGCAGATGGGGCTCGATTCCGTGTTCGCGACCACTCCCGACAGCGAGGGCCGTTTCCGGGCGGTGGAGGCGGTGGTGCTCAAGTACCTCGCCGACGTGGTAAACGGCAAAAAGGATCTGCTCACCGTTCCGCCGTTTCTCGTCGATAAACTCAGAGCGGAGTCGGATTGGGATGTGTCGGAGTCGGGCGTGGACCGGGTGGTCGAACGTGCGAGCGGGTTGCGGGCGCAGCTCGACAGTCTCACGCCGCCACCGCCGCCATCAGACAGCGCGGCGGCAGGAGGGTCGGAGTAATGACGCGGACGTTGCGACTGATGGTCGCATGGAGTGTGTTGTGCTTGGCGCCGGCGCCCGGCTTGGCGCAGGGCGACAGCAGTCGGGTGTTGGTTGACCGCATCGTCGCCATCGTGGGTGACGTACCCATTCCGCTGACACGCCTGCAAGAGGAGTTGAGCGTCTATCGTCAGCAAGGCGGTGCGATTCCGAACGACCCGCGGGAACTGGAGAAGCTCCGCCGGGAGATTTTGGACCGCGTGATCGATCAGGAACTCATCCTCCAGGCTGCGCGCCGCGACACATCAATCATCGTCACTGAAGAAGAGGTGCAAGCCGCCAGCGAAGAAGGGTTGCGCAACATCCGCGGCAACTTCGCGTCGGAGCTGGACTACATTCGGGGGCTCGACTCGGCGGGGTTTGCGTCCCCCGACGACTACCGGCTCTGGTATGCGGACCAGAAACGGCGCGAGTTGTACAACACGAAGTTCATCAACGAGAAGCGCGCCAGGGGCGACATCCGGCCCATACCGGTTACGGAGAAGGAGGCGCGCGAATACTACGACCAACTGGGAGACCAGCGGCCCCAACGGTCCCCTGCCGTGACGTTTCGCCAGATCGTCGTCCCGGCCGAGCCAGACAGCGCGCGGCTGGCCGCGGCGTTCCGGCAGGCCGATTCGCTGTATCGCGCCCTGCAGGACGACGCCGATTTCGCGGTGCTCGCTCGGCGATTCTCGGCAGACAAGGGATCGGGTGAACGGGGCGGCGATCTCGGGTGGTTTCGGCGTGGCAGGATGGTTCGGGAATTCGAGGACGTTGCGTTCAGCGTTCGGCCCGGTGTCGTGACGCGTCCAGTGGCGACGCCGTTCGGATTCCACCTGATTGAAGTGCTTCGTATCGAGCCGGCATCGGTGCAGGCGCGGCACATTCTCATCGCACCGGAGATTACCGACTCCGCGCGCGCCGTGGCGAGACTGCGGGCCGATTCAATCAAAACAAAACTCATGAACGGCGTTGGTTTTGATTCGCTCGCACGAAGGCACCACGACCGAACCGAGGGTGCTCGTCTGATCGAGAACGTCGGCCGCGACAGACTTCCCGTGGAGTATCGAGATGCCCTTGCCGTGGCTCAGGTGGGCGACATCGTGGGGCCGTTCGAGTTCACCGGGAGCGGCGGACGTACGAAGTACGCGATCGTCTTGCTCGATGCGGCGCGCCCTGCCGGGCCGGCGACGTTCGACGAGCTGAGCGAACAGATCCGGACGAGCCTTTCCGATCAAAACGCGTACGCACGGTTCATCGAGACGCTTCGCAGGGCGACGTACGTCGAGGTTCGTTACTGAGGACGTGTGGCCCCTCGGATTGCGGTAACGCTGGGGGACCCCCGAGGCATCGGACCCGAGGTCCTGAGGGCCGTGCTCGCGGACCCACCCCGCGGTGCGGAGTTCGTGGCGATCGGCCCGGGAGTGTTGCTCGACGGCCTCCCGGCTGAATGTGTAGCCGTCGGCGACTTGGCCGCGTCGACAGTGACCGAAAACGCGTCGGAGGTGAGCCAAACGGCTCGATGCCTCGTGCTCGACGTACCGCCGGAAACAGCAGGCAAGATGACCGCGCTTCAGATCGAGCACGCCGTAGGGCTCGCGTTGCGCGGAGAAGTCGACGCGGTGGTGACGGGACCGGCGGAAAAACGCGCCCTACATCTCGCCGGGTACGAATACCCCGGGCACACCGAGTGGTTGGGGGAACTCGCGGGTGGTGTCGATACGGTCATGATGCTCTCGAGCGGCGCGCTCCGCGTCGTGCTGATCACCACCCATATCCCGCTTCGAGCGGTTCCAGCCGCGCTCACGGTCGACCGAGTCGTCAAGACCGGCAATATCACACGCCAAGCCCTCGCTGACTGGTGGGGAATCGACCAGCCGCGGCTGGCCGTGTGCGCGCTCAACCCCCACGCGGGTGAAGGCCGGTTGTTTGGTGACGAAGACGATGATGTCTTGGCACCCGCGGCCCGTCAGCTCGGCGCCACGGGACCTGTTCCGGCCGACACCGTCTTCGTCCGGGCACTGAAAGGCGAGTTCGATGCCGTGCTCGCGCCGTACCACGACGTCGGCATGACCGCGGTCAAGGTCTCGGGGTTTGGATCGGGTGTCAATGTGACGCTGGGTTTACCGTTTGTTCGAACGGCGCCCGATCACGGCACCGCGTTCGACATTGCCGGGAAGGGAATCGCAGACGCGGGGTCGATGCGCGAGGCGGTGAGTCTTGCCGTGACGCTCGCGCGGGCCGGGCGTTCGCGGCTCAAGACAACGTGAGCTTGATCGTGGCAACCCGTCTGCCGTCCATCGCGACAACTTCCAAAATGACATCCTCTGTGAGAACCCGGTCGCCCTTCTCCGGAAGGCGGCCCAGTTCTCCAAACACGAATCCGCCGATGGTCTGAAACGTCTCGCTGGCAATGGACAACTCGAACTTCTTGTTGACGTCTTCGATGTCCATCTCACCGGGTATCGTCGTACCATCCCCGTCGGTCGCCGGAGGCGAGTCCACTTCATCGTATTCGTCGTAGATCTCCCCGACGATTTCTTCCAGGAGATCTTCCATCGTCACGACCCCGGCCGTGCCTCCGAACTCGTCCAATACGATGGCCATCTGGTACTTTCGGTGCTTGAGATCGGCTAGCACGTCCTCCACCTCTCGCGACCCCGGTACGAAGAACGGCTCACGCATGATGGTCGAGATGGGTTGGTCACCTCGTTCCGACAGATCCGAAAGGATCTGTTTGATGTGCACGATGCCGACGATGTCATCCAGTGACTCTGCGTACACCGGATAGCGCGATCGCCCGGTCTCGCCAATGGGTGTCAGTGCGTCACGAATGGCGAGATCCGCGCGGAGGCCGGTGACGTCGGTGCGAGGGGTCATGACGTCCCGCGCCGTCTTTTCCGTGAACTCGAACACGCCCTCGATGAGTCGGACGTCGTGTTCCTCGAGTTGGCCGGATTCCCGGGTCTGTTTCACCAACATCATGATCTCTTCGGGTTGGTGGACCCGTTCCGCTTCGCTCGGGGGGCGCGCTCCAAAGAGGCGGAGCAGCGCGTTTGCCGCGCCGTTCAACACCCAGATGAACGGGTTCGTGGCGGTAGTGAATCCAATGAGCGGCGCCGCGACCCATCGACTCGTCGCTTCCGGATGGAGCAACGCAAGTGCTTTTGGGGCCAACTCGCCCAGCACGATATGGAGAAACGTGATGGCCGCGAATGCGAACGCCCCGGCGACCGTGTGGGTGGCCATGACGTCGAGCGGCCCAGGGAGCGCTCTGAAGAACGTTTCGATACCGGCGGCGAGCGCGGGCTCTCCGATCCATCCCAACCCCAGGCTTGCCACCGTGATGCCGAGTTGGGTCCCGGAGATGTACCGGTCCAGCGATTGAATGGCCTTCTGTGCGAGCTTAGCTTTCGTATCCCCTTGCCGGACCATCGCCTCGATACGCGTACGTCGGGAGGCGACGAGGGAGAACTCTGCTGCGACGAAAAAGCCGTTCGCGGCAACCAGGGCCATGACGGCGGCGCCGCGTACGAGAAACGAACTGAGAGTGATTTCTTCCATCGACGTTGGGGAGTCAAAGGTAAGCGTTCACCCCCTCGCGGCAAAGCCTGCCATCGACGAATCCGGAAAGGCGCCGATCGACACCGATGCAAAATCACGACCATGAGATCCCGGCCGATTGATGTCTGACGAGCGGAGTGCGCCCACGAGCGACGAGAGCGAGACGGACCGCTCGTTCGAATGCGTGGGAACACCCAACGTGCTGAAGCGCCACACTCGGGCGCTCAAGCTCGTGCTGGGGATCAGCGTGAGCATCATGCTGGTGGAGGTGGTCGGCGGGCTTCTCGCCAACTCGCTTGCCCTGCTGGCGGACGCCGGTCACATGCTGACGGACGCCGCGGCGATTGCGTTGGCGCTGTTTGCGGCGTGGATCGCCGAGCGGCCCGCGACGGCCGAAAAGACGTTTGGGTTGCTCCGGCTCGAGATCTTGGCGGCGCTCGCGAACGGCACCGTCTTATTGGGTTTGGCGGCGGTGATCATTTGGCATGCAATCGGCCGCCTCCAGGCCGCGCCGGAGGTGGAACCGCGCATTCTGTTCGGAGTCGCCACGGTCGGCTTGGTGGCGAACCTGGTAGCGCTTCGCATTCTCCACGGAGGACACAAACACTCGCTCAACGTGCGCGGCGCCTACCTTCACGTGTTGGGTGACTTGCTGGGGTCTGTCGGAGCGTTGTCTGCGGGAATCATCATCATCACCACGGGTTGGACCCTGGCCGATCCGCTCATCTCGATCGCCATCGCGCTCCTCATTCTCGTTGGGGCGTGGCGTCTGGTGGGTGAAAGCGTCGACGTCCTCTTGGAAGCCACGCCACGGCACATCTCGATGGAAGACGTAGCGGGCTCCATCGCCTCGATCCCGGGCGTCTCCGACGTGCACGATCTGCACGTGTGGACCGTCACTTCGGGGGTCGTCGCGATGAGCGGACACGCCGTGGTGAGCGGTCAGGACAAGAGCCAGGGGGTCTTGGAGTTGGTCCATAGCCGCATGCGCGACCTGGGCATCAATCACGTGACCATGCAGATCGAGCAGGATGAGACGATGTGTAAGTAGGTGTCAGGTGTTAGGTGTCAGGTGCCAGGTGTCAGGTGTCAGGTGCCAGGTGTTAGGTGCCAGGTGTTAGGTGTCAGGTGTCAGGTTTCAGGGGTTAGGATCTAGGGGAGAGGGATTGGGGAAACCAGGGCACATCGATACATCCTGCGTCCTGCGTCTGACGTCCCTATTGCGCTAGGCGGTATTCGTTTCTATACTGCGCCTCCCAATTAGAATGGCGTCGGCGCCCGAAAGTTCAGGTAGCTCCCCCAGTGTCAATCCGAAATATCGCGATCATCGCTCATGTCGATCACGGCAAGACCACGCTTGTCGACAAGATGCTGCGTCAGACTGGAACCTTCCATTCGAACCAGCAGCTCCAGGAACGCGTGATGGATTCCAACCCACTCGAGCGCGAGCGTGGCATCACGATCCTCTCGAAGAACACGGCGGTCCAGTGGAACGACCTGAAGATCAACATCGTGGATACGCCGGGGCACGCCGATTTCGGGGGTGAGGTGGAACGGATTCTTCGGATGGTGAACGGCGTGCTCATCCTGGTGGACGCGGCTGAGGGACCGATGCCACAGACCCGGTTTGTCACGCGGAAGGCACTGTCCCTCGGGCTCCACCCGATCGTGGTGATCAACAAGATCGACCGGCCGGACGCACGCCCGCTCGAGGTGCACGACGCGGTGCTCGACCTGTTCATCGCGCTCGAGGCGACGGATACGCAGCTCGATGCGCCGTTTCTCTACGCATCTGCCCGCGAGGGGTGGGCGTCGCCGACGGCGGCGGACCGTGGCGCCGATTTGACGCCGCTGTTTCAGGCGGTCATCGATCATGTTCCCGCGCCCGCGGCGGATGCGGCGGGGCCGTTTCAGATGCTCATCTCCACCATCGATTACTCGAGCTACGTGGGACGGGTGGCGATCGGCCGGATCGAGCGGGGCACGGTACGCGTGGGCCAGCCGGTGGCGCTCCTCCCGCTCGGCGAACCCGGGCTCGCGAGTGATGAAGAAGCCGAAGAGGCGAAAGTCTCCAAGCTGTACAGTTTTCAGGGTTTGAAGCGTGTCGAGGTGGAGGAGGTCGGGGCGGGGGATATCATCGCTCTGGCCGGTCTCGCGGGCGTCGAGATTGGGAAGACGGTGACCGACGTCGAGCATCTGGAACGTCTCCAGGGCATCGCAGTCGAGGAACCCACCATCTCCGTCGACTTCATGGTCAACGACTCGCCGTTTTCGGGCAAGTCGGGGAAGTTCGTGACGACCCGACAGCTTCGCGAGCGGCTTTACCGCGAGTTGGAGCGAAACGTTGCGCTCGATGTGCAGGACACCAGTCAGCCGGACGTGCTCACGGTGTCTGGGCGGGGCGAGCTGCACCTGACGATTCTGATGGAGACCATGCGGCGGGAGGGGTACGAGTTTCAGGTGTCGCGGCCGCGGGTGATCACGCGCGCCGGCCCCGATGGCGCGCGCCTCGAGCCGTACGAGGAGCTCGTGATCGAGGTGCCCGAAGGAGCGCTGGGCGTGGTGATCGAGAAGCTCGGGCCGAGGCGCGCGGAGCTCCTCGACTTGCGGAACCCGGGGCAGGGGACGGCTCGGCTCCGGTTTCGGGTTCCCGCGCGCGGGTTGTTTGGCTACCGCTCGGAATTCCTGACCGACACGCGGGGCCTGGGCGTCATGCACCATCGCTTTCTCGAGTATGGGCCCTGGGCGGGCCCGCTCTCGGGGCGAGTGCGCGGGGTGCTGGTGAGCGACCGGGCGGGGGAGGCCGTGGCCTACGCCCTGTTCGGCTTGCAAGAGCGGGCGACGTTGTTTATTAAGCCCGGGGACCCGGTCTATGAGGGGATGATCGTCGGGGAGAACAGCCGACCGAGTGACATGGATGTGAACCCGACGCGGGAGAAGAAGCTCACCAACA
>JBFIZG010000165.1:0-7455 GCA_041604955.1 Gemmatimonadales bacterium
ACGGGCCTCGATCAGGCCGCGCTGGATAAGCTCGTCGTAGAGCCTCGGCAGAAAAACCTCCACGCCACGCTGATTCAGATGATGGAAGTCGAAGAAAAAGCGGTGGGAATCGAGCTGCAGCGACTCATTGAAATCGATATAGGCGATCTCGTTTTGAGCCGCGAGCGCACGGAGCGTTCGGTCGATCTCGTTATAGTTCCCGATGGCCGCGATCGTCTCCTTGGGGAGCGGCTGCACTACCAACACCACCTCGGCGCCCGCCTCACGAACGAAACGTATCCCCCGCTCCAAGTACCGAAGCTGACGCCGCTCCAGATCGATTCGATCCTGCGGGAATCGACGGCTACCCTCGGAATCGAGCGAGCGCTCGACGTACCCCCGGCCCCGGTACGTGTCGTCGCGCCGGAGCGTCGGCACGACCTCCTCCAACGGCAGCGCGTTGCGATCCAACACCTTGCGCGCCAGCGTATTGAATACCCGCGCGTTTCTCGTCGCGAGCGCCATCCGCACCATGTTGCCGGTCAGCGGCGCGTTCCCCAGCAGGTCGATTGCCGATTCGCCGCCTCCCATCGATAACACTCCCCAATAGACCTCATACACGACCAGCTTCGGGTCGAGACGGTCGAGGTGGTCACGCATCAGGTAATACGTATTCAGCGGTGTCTGCGACAGGGTACCAAGCGTGAAGGTCCGCAACCCAAACCGGTCGAAGAACCGCGGGTCGAACGAGCGATTGGCATGTGACGATCCGAGAAACAAAATGTCGAGATCCCGGTACTCGACGACCTCCCTGAACGTGAGCATCGTCTCGCTGTGCGGCGGCGACGCCATCGGAATGTTTGTGAAGCGAAGCTGATCGCTCGCGCCGTTGATCGCCAAGTACAGCACGGCGAGGTACGTCACGGCAAACAAGACGAAGAAGCTCGCGGCCCGAACCACGAATCGCGGGACACCCGACGCGACCGAACTCGACTGCGACATCGTTTTCATGTCATTCAAAACTGAAAGTAAATGAACTCGATTTCACCGAAGTTGCCCAAGAACGCCACGGCGAGTGCGACGCTCAGATACACGATCCAGCGCACCGGCCGCGAGAGGCCGTCGATCGCGAGCGCGTGTTGCCGGTGACGTTGCACCCACTCGACGCCAACGAGCACGACGATATACCCAAGGACCTGTTGCACGGCGACCAAGTCGATCGTTCCGCCACTCAACAGATCGAACGATAGGAGTCGCCGGACGTACGAAAAGGCTCCCGGCAACGAGTCCGCGCGAAAGAACACCCAGGCGATGAGCGTCGCGTAGAACGTGAGGACAATGGCGCCGAATTCCCGCAGACCGGGGAGCAGCCGTCCCTCCGCCGGAGTGTCGACGTGCTTCTTGTGACTCCGCCCCACCATGAGGGGGATGTAGTACAACCCGTGCAACAGCCCCCACACCACGAAGGTCCATTCCGCGCCGTGCCAAAACCCGCTCACCGTGAACGTCACGATCACGTTCAGGATTCTCCTCGGCATGACGGCACGGCTGCCGCCGAGCGGGATGTACACGTAATCGCGGAACCACGACGAGAGCGAGATGTGCCAGCGCCGCCAGAACTCCGCGATGTTCCGCGAAAAATACGGGTACGCGAAGTTGCGCATCAGCGAGAAGCCAAACAGCCGGCCCGTGCCGATCGCAATGTCGGAATAGCCCGAAAAGTCACAGTAGATCTGAAACGCGAACAAAACGACGCCGAGATAGAGGGTCAGCCCGTTGTACAGCGGACTCATGGCAAAGATCGTGTCCACGTGCCCGGCTACGTTGTCCGCAATCACCACCTTCTTGAAGAAGCCCCACAGTATCTGGCGCAACCCGTCCGTCGCCCGCTGCGCGTCGAAGCGTCTCGGACGCAAGAATTGTGGCAACAGCGATCGGGCGCGCTCGATGGGACCGGCGACGAGCTGCGGGAAGAAACTGACGAACGCAAAAAATGCGATGAGGTCGCGGGTCGGACCGATACGCTTTCGATAGATGTCGATCGTATAGCTCAGGGTTTGGAACGTGTAGAAGCTGATCCCCACCGGAAGGACGATGTTCAGGGTGCGTGGATCCGCGTGCAGGCCAAGAGAGCGGAGCAGCTCAGCAGCCGATTGGACGAAGAAGTCGAAGTATTTGAAGAAGCCGAGTAGGCCAAGGTTTGTCGCGAGGCTCAGGCCCAACAAGGCCCTGCGGAACCCCGTTCGTGTTGCCGCTCCGAGCCACCGGCCGACAACGTAGTCGACCGATGAGCTGATGAAGATGAGCGAGAGGAATCGATAGTCCCACCAGCCATAGAACACGTAGCTCGCGACGAGCAGAAGCACGTTCTGCACCCGGAACCCCGCGCGGCTGGTGGCCCAATAGAGAACGAAAACGACGGCCAGAAAGAGCGGGAAGATCCAGGAGTTGAACAGCATCGCCGATGCCGCTCAGTCGCTAGGCAAGCGCGGCGCGGGACGTGCAGCGTCCCCGCCACCGGGCCGATGACTCAACCGAGACCCGACCCGACTGGTCCCGGGCTCATACCGGTGTTCGTGCTTCGAACGTGTTTGACGGGTGCGACGAGCGGGCTGGCTCGAGCCCGGCGGCCGCGGCGATGAGGCTTGGCAGTCGCCAGCCGCTACTAGGAGTCCGACATACGGAGCGGGGCACGCATTCGATTCGGTCCCTGCGACGATGGGGGACGCCGTCGATCGGGCACCTGGCGACGTTCGCTCGCGACCCGCCAATCGCCGTGCCGCCGATCCGTTCCGCGGCGCTGCCCCACCTCCAACACCCGAGCGGCCGTGCGACGCTCCTCTTGACGTCGGTCGGACCCGCATCGGCGATCCCGGCCGGAGCGCCGGTCCGACCCGCTTCGTTCCTGCCGGACATCCTGAGACATCAAGCCTCCGATTCTCCCTCAGGGCATGAAGTTCCCACACCGAGCGACCCCAATCTAAGGGACAAGGGCCAGCGGGCAATGATTTTGCGGGAGGCGGTCTGACGGCGCGACGTCAGACCAGACGAACTACCACGAGAATCACGATGATTACTACTGCCAGGCCGAACCCGGTGAGGAGCAACCGCTTACGCCGCCGGTCGCTGGGCCGTTTCCGATCTCGGGACGCCGTGAGCACCGGCCTCACCTTCCTCGGATTGTCGTCCAATTTCGCCCGGATGCCGTTCTTCACGACCGGGTGTTGCCCGGACTGGCCCCGGCGGTCATGGAGAACCCGACCCCGGATCACCCGCCGCTCGATCCCGCTCCGCCGAACCGAGACGCGCCGCTCCGGCTCGCCATTCAAGTGCCGCTCGATCGATACCTGCTCGGCATCCGCCTGCGCGACACGTCGCTCGCGCCGCCGGCGCTCACCACCCCACCGCCGGTCCGACAACATCCGCCTGGCATACTTTCGGCGCTCCTTCATGCTGACCCGTCGTCTCGTGTGACAGGGGGGTCGACGGGCCGTCTGGTGCTCCGGTTCGTCATTACTCAAGGATAGGGATTTCGCCGCCCAAGAGCTAGGAGTCCGGTCGGTGAAGATGGGTTCAGGCGGCCCTCACGCGCGTTTCACGGCCGGGCCGCGGCGCGCCGATATGTTACGAATGGAGGGCGCGGAGAGGAGCCTGGTGTGAGGCGAGGCGGAACGAACCGTTCAAACCACGTGGTGCCGGAATGAGAACCATCATAGAGCCGTTCAAGATCAAGGTCGTCGAACCGCTCACAATGACGACACGGACGCATCGCGAACGCGCGCTCCGCGGCGCGCGGTTCAACGTCTTCAATCTGCACGCACGCGACGTCCTCATCGATCTCCTGACGGACAGTGGAACGGGCGCCATGAGCAGCCTCCAGTGGGCGGCCATGCTCCAGGGCGATGAGTCGTACGCCGGCGCCGAGAGTTTTTACCGGTTTCGCTCAGGCATGCGGGCGATGACGGGTTTCGAACACATCCTGCCGACGCATCAAGGTCGCGCAAGCGAGCGCATTCTGTTCGAGCTGCTCGGCGGCAAGGGAAAGGTCGTCCCGAACAACAGTCACTTCGACACTACGCGGGCCAACATCGAGCACTCGGGCGCCGAAGCGGTGGACCTGCCCATCGACGAAGAGCGACATCCCGAGGCGTACCATCCCTTCAAGGGCAACATGGACGTGGCAAAGCTCCGCGCCCTCATCGATCGCGTCGGCGCACGCCAAATCCCGTTATGCATGATCACGATCACGAATAACACTGGGGGCGGGCAGCCGGTGAGCCTCGAGAACCTGCGCGCCGTCCGAGCCGTCTGCACCGAACACGGGATCCCGCTCTTTCTCGATGCCTGCCGATTCGCGGAGAACGCCTACTTCATCAAGCTCCGCGAGCCCGGTCAGGACGACCGGCCGGTGCCGGACATCGTCCATGAGCTGTTCGATCTCGCCGACGGTGCGACGATCAGCGCAAAAAAAGACGGCCTGGTCAACATCGGCGGCGTGCTGTTGCTCAGAGACGAAGACCTGGCCCAGCGCGCGGACGCGCTGCTGATCCTTACGGAAGGGTTCGTCACGTACGGTGGCTTGGCGGGCCGGGACCTGGAGGCGATGGCGCAGGGCTTCGAGGAAGTCGTGCACGAGGATTATCTCGCGTACCGCATCCGATCGACGGCGTACCTGGGCAACAAGCTCATCGACATCGGATACCGGATCGTGGAGCCGCCCGGCGGTCATGCCATCTACATCGACGCGGGACACTGTTGTCCACAGATCGCGCCTGCGGAGTTTCCCGGCCAAGCGTTGGTCTGCGCCCTGTACCGCGAGGCAGGTGTCCGAACGGTGGAAATCGGAAGCGTGATGTTTGGCGGTAAAGGCAACGCGCCGCCGCTCGAGCTGGTGCGCCTCGCCATTCCCAGACGGGTGTACACGCAGAGTCATCTGGACTATGTGGTCGAGGCTGCCGAGGCCGTCTTCGCCCGGCGTCAAGCACTCGCCGGCATGCGGATGACCAACGATCCGCCGTACCTCCGACACTTCACGGCGCAGTTCGAAGAGGTGCGCTCACACCAATCAGCGTGACGCAATCTCGCCGACCACCATGTCGCCCATCGCGGAGGTCGGGATCCCGCTCTTCGCGTCGGCCGACGGGATTGCACCGCTGGAGAGCAGGCCCGCAACGGCTTCGCTGATACGGCGTGCCGAGCGCGTTTCACCGAGAAAATCCAGCATCATCGCCGCCGCCGCGATCGCCCCCAACGGACACGCCTTGTTCTGACCGGCGTACTTTGGCGCCGACCCGTGGATCGGCTCGAACATGGATGTTCTCCCGGGATGAATGTTCCCCGACGCGGCGACACCCATGCCGCCCTGGAGCATAGCACCCAAGTCCGTGATAATGTCTCCAAACAGGTTCGTCGTGACGATCACGTCGAACCACTCCGGGTTCTTGATCATCCACATGCAACAAGCATCGACGTACGCGTGATCGGTCTCGATGTCCGGGAAATCCTTCGCCACATGCGCGAACACCCGGGTCCAGATGTCCTGCGGCCGAATGGCATTCGCCTTGTCGACCAACGTCACCTTGCCTGACGGTCCGTCTCTCCGCGCCTCCGCGCGTTGGCGTGCGAGCTCGAACGCGTAACGGCACGCCCGCTCACATCCTTTCCAGGTGTAGACTCCGTTCACCAACGCGACTTCGTCCACCGTGTTCTTTTTGAGATGACCACCGATCTGGGCGTACATGCCTTCGGTATTCTCGCGCACGACCACGAAGTCGATATCGTCGGGACCCTTGTCCTTGAGAGGACAGAGTCGCGCGGAGTCGAGCTTGATTGGACGCAGGTTGATGTAGAGGTCCAGCCCAAACCGGAGACCCAAGATCACGGAGCGCTCCACCAGACCGGGCTCGACGTCCGGATGGCCGATCGCGCCCAACAACACGGCATCGAGCCCCCGCCATTCGTCGATCACGCTTTCGGGGACGAGTTCCTTTGTCTGGAGGTAGTATTCCCCGCTGTAGGGATACTCGGTCGCAGCGTACTCGAACCCATCCAGGTCCGCGACCGCCCGCACGACCTTCATCGCCTCTCGCGTCACCTCCGGACCGATCCCATCACCGGGAATTACGCCGATGTCATACGACGCCAAGGTGCCTCCTCCGCTCGAGATCTGGCTAAGGCGACGCATGCTGGGGCGACGCGTGCGTCGCCCCCATCCCCGATGCGTCGCCCTGGGCTACGTTGCGTTTCGACGATACCGCTCGAGCCACTGGAGATCGTCTTCGTCGGTCTGGACCAGATATACGGTACCCCAACCAAACCCGGCGATGCGGCGGCCCTTCGGGAGCGTCACGGTGGCTTTGTGATTCGCGCGGGCGTCAAACACGTCGAGTGTTGCCGGGTCGCCGGCGCTCACGGAACGCTCGACCCACATCTCGCCCTCAGGGGTGACCCAGACCCCGCCCCCGACGAACGGCGGCTTCACATCGGGCCATTCGTAGTCACTGGCATCAGGACGTGGTGCACCGCGCCCGCCGCGGGCAAACGACATGCGGCGCCGGCCATTTTCCATCTCGACCGACACCCTGAGCCCGTTGCCCGATTGCGCGAGCCACTCCTCCTTGTCGGCTGACCGGACGCGCACTGGCGTGTACGGCACGGGGCTTCCGCGCACCACACTCCCGTCGGTTCCAATCCACTCAACGTGATAGTCACCCGCGCGGGCAACGGCGACTCTCCCGTCCGGCGCACCGGCCCAACTGTCCTGGGGGCTGAGCGGCACGGAGCGGACCCGCACGTTGCGATTGTGCGCGCCGCCCGATTCGGAGCGCGACTGACCCTCCAGCGCGACCCGTACGACGGTATCGACGTCGGAGGTACGGCGATCGTACCGGAGCACGGGCGCCGAATCCCGCATCCCCATTCCCATTGCCTGGTAGTAGAGTCGGCCCTGTTGATCCACCCCACGCGGGAGGATGATGGTGAAGCCACGTGGCCCCGACCGGGCGTCCCCCTGGCCGATCGGCATCGTTTCGCCGAAATCACCGTTGGGTCCGAGCGCCGTGAGCCGACCGTTCCCCAGGTCGACCAGTAAGGTCGAATCACCGGGCAACGGGAACAGGCCGTCCGGCTGACGATACTCTCGTGGCCCCTGCCCCGGGCGCCCTATCGTGTCCGCGACCCCACGACCCATGTCGAGGACCGCCAATGTCTGCCCTAATGGATCGGCGACCATCACCCGCCCATCCGGAAGCTCACGAATGCCTCGGATCAAGCTGAACGCCTCCGGAAACGTGGCGTCAGGTTCGGTCAGCTCAACCGATTTCGACTGCGCCGAGAGCGTCCCGATCCCCGCTGTCAAAACCGTGACGAGCGCCGCCAGCACTGCGCGCGATACTGTGCGATACATATCGTTGTCCTTGTTGAATTCGTGGGGGTTCCAGCTGCCGTGATGCAACCGCGGTCTGGTGAGTTGATGCA
>JBFIZG010000166.1:0-7419 GCA_041604955.1 Gemmatimonadales bacterium
ACGCCCGCTCGCAACCAGCAGCCGAGGATGTACGCGGTGTGCACGAACGCCAAGGGAATACTCGCCGCAATGAGCAAACGGGGATAACGGTAGATCCAAGCCAGTCGCGCGCTGCCTGACTGTGACTTGCTCTCGAGCGCCGTGTACCCCCAGCGATAGTTCCTCCGCATCAAGTTGGCGAAGCCGGGACGGTTGTAGTGGTACGCAAGCGCCTTTGGTTCGAAGTGGATTCGGTGACCTTGGCGCTGGAGCAGTCCCTGCCACTCGCGTTCCTCGTTCGTGTAGCGGAGCGGCGGCTGGTCGTTGAAACCGCCGGTGCTCAGGAAGGGCTCCCGTCTGACACTCAAGTTGGGCGGGGGATGGTGCGGTACTGTTCCCGCCGGCCTTCGAGAGTGAATCAGGTACCATCCGCTGTAGTAGTCACATCGCGCCATGAACGGCAGGCCCGGCGGCAGATCCAGTGCGCCACCGACAACGGTCGCGCCATCCCGATGTGCGGTGAGAATGGCCGCGAGCCACCCGGGGGCCACTAAGCAGTCCGCATCGAGGAACACGATCGGATCCCCAGCGGATGCAGCGACCCCCTTGTTCCGTGCCCCAGCAGGATTGCCTGCGCGACTCTCCCCCCGGAGGGTCAGGACCCTGGCTCCGGCGCGCTCCGCCGCAGCCGCGGTCCCATCGGTGGATCCGTCATCGACCACGATGACCTCGAGCGTCGCCCGCTCGGGCCGCTGGTCGAGCACCGCCCGGACCACACTCGCGATGTGTGCCTCCTCGTTGTGGGCGGGAATCACGACCGACACGACGGCAAACGACCGTTCGCCGCTGTCTGCGGTCTCAGCGCCCCGACTCACGCAGTGTCCTTTTTGAATCGATGTGCGGTAGGGAAGGAGAGACTTCGCCGGTTCGTGGCCAACTCTCTTGTCAACGTGGCCTCGTGGGCTGAAGGGTCGCCGCCGCCGGCGTTCCGGCAGTGTGTGAAGTGTGCCACCTGTTCGTCTGGGACTTGCCGATCCCCCCCAATGCACCAATCACACGGGAGACCGGATCATCGCCTGGAAACCTTGCTCATGACATTCGGCATCCCTGCCGACGGCAAGAGCCAAAAGTAGACGCAGAGCCGCTTGACGGTCCGCAGCTTATAGAGCGCCCTCCAAAACAGCAAGCCGTCCGACAGAGCGGTCCGGCCGAATCTCGGACATCACCCCTGGCGAGGGACGCGGTTTCCGAGCAGCTTAGCTGCCCGTGGAGAATTTCCCTTTGCGGCCCAACCGCACCCAGATCGACATCAGCTCTCAGGCCTCGAACGTCGTCCGCCCCGCGCGTCGGCTCGACGACGATCTCCTTCCGGCCGAGATCCCGACCGCGGGACGGCAGTCGGCCCACATCGAGCTTCAAGGCGTGGAGTCGTGAGCAGCCGCAGCGTCGACCGGCGAGAGGCGTACGTCGTCTCACACACCCATTGGGACCGCGAATGGTACTGCACGTTTCACGAATTTCGAACGGATCTCGTATACGTGGTGCGGGAGGTCCTCGATCGGCTCGAAGGCGAAACCGCGTTCCGTCACTTCTTACTCGACGGACAGGCCATCATCGTCGAGGACTACCTCACGATCCACCCTGAAGATACGGCCCGTCTTCGGCAACTCGTGGAACGCGGGAAGCTTGCGATTGGGCCCTGGTACGTCCTGCCAGACGAGTTCTTGGTGAGTGGCGAGGCGACTGTGCGGAATCTCCTGGTTGGACACGCGGTCGGGAACGCGTTCGGCGGCGTCCAAAAGGTCGGTTACTTGCCTGATTCCTTTGGTCACATCGCGCAGATGCCTCAGATTCTCCGACAGGTCGGCATCGACTCATTCGTCTACACACGGGGCAACGGCGACGAAATCGAGCACCTCGGATACCAATACACGTGGGTTGGTCCTGACGGCTCCGAAGTTCTCGCGATCAACCAGTGTGGCGGCTATTGCAAGGCGGGCGGCTTGGGTCTCGAGCAGGGATGGTACGCCCAAACCCAACGGCGCGTGGACCCCACGCTCGCGGTCTCTCAGGTGCGTGCCTTCTTCGAGCAGGTGGCACCGGGTACCTCGGGTAATGTCTACCTCATCAGCAACGGATGCGACCACTACCCGCCGCAACGCGAGCTCGGTGCGATCCTCGAAGCGCTCCGCGAGGCTTTTCCCGACACCGGGTTTCGACACTCGAGCTTGAGCGCCTACCTCGAGCGGTTCAAATCCCAGTCGCTGCCGTTAGGGAGACACGCTGGCGAGCTGATCGGTGGCAAAGACCAGTTCATCCTCCAGGGCGTGTGGTCCGCCCGCATGTACCTCAAGCAGCAGAACGAACGCGGTCAGACCATGCTTGCTGGCGTGCTCGAACCCATGTCGGCGTACACGCACTTCATGCATGGGAGGCCTTACCCCACCGGACTGGTTGATTACGCGTGGAAGCTCCTCCTGCAGAACCATCCACACGACTCGATCTGCGGCTGCAGCATCGATAGCGTGCACCGTGAGATGCTTCCCCGGTTTGCGGGGGTCCTCGAAACGGCCGACCGGGAACTTCGGCGTCAAATGGCGTGCTTAGCACCCACCTTCGCGCGGGAGGCGGCCGATGACCGTGAGATGTTGGTGTGTGTCGCCAACCCACTCGCCAGTCGCCGGAGCGAAGTCGTCGAGCGACTGCTCGTGTTCGACCCGCCCGGCCCGGATATCGATCGGCTACGCGTGATCGACGCATCCGGCCGGCCGGTGGAGCACGAAGTCGTGGACTGCTGGTTCGTCCAGCGATTTTGGGATGTCGATTATCGAACCGAGCTGTTTGGTGAGACGCAGGCCGATATTGTCGCGGCGTATGCGGCACAGTTCCCCGACCGAATCTCACGGGACACGACACGTCGCGAAACGGCCGATTGTTTTGTGATGCTTCGTGTCTTGGCGAACGACCTTCCGCCGGTGGGACATGCAATCTATCGAATCGTCGAGACCACGACTGGCCAGACCGAACCGGAGACGACCCGGACCTTGGCCGTGGGGGAGGACACACTCGAAAACGACTTCGTCAAGGTACGGCTGCATGGCGACGGAACGTTCGATGTCCTCGACAAACGGAGCGGCCGCCGGTACGAACGCCTGAACCGTCTGACCGACCGAGAAGATATAGGCGACGAGTACGACTATGCGCCGGCCCCGGCCTCCACAACCGTCACATCGCACGGAATCGAGGGCCAGGTACAAACCGTCCGGCGGTCACGATTGGTCGGCTCGATCGAGGCCCGGTTCTCGTTTCGGATTCCGGATTCGATCACACCCGACAGAGAGCGACGCACCACCGAGCAAACAGACTGCGCGGTGCGCGTTCGGGTCACGCTGGCCCTCGAGAGCCCCGTGGTAGAGGTGGAGCTTGAGTTCGACAATCGCGCGAAAGATCATCGCCTCCGGGCGGAGTTTCCGACGGGTGTGATCGCCGATCATGTAGTCTCCGAAGGTCACTTTTACGTCAACCAGCGTTCGATCGCGCAGCCTTCGGGCGCCACGTGGGTCCAGCCGCCGGCCGGAACATCTCCGCAACAGGGGTTTTCTCTGGTAGAAGACGGCGAGCATGGGTTGGCGATCTTGAATCGCGGCCTACCCGAAATCGAGGCGACGACCGAAGCGGACGGTGGCGTCGTACTGGCCCTCACACTGCTTCGATCGGTCGGCTGGCTTTCCCGCGACGACTTCGACACTCGGCGCCGAAGAAGCGCCGGGCCCATGCTCCCGACGCCGGATGCACAGTGCCTGGGTGAACATCGGTTCTACTATGCCGTCGTCCCGTTCGAGGGGAGCTATTTGGAGGCGGGCATCACGGAACTGAGCCAGCGTTTTCGCACACCGGTCATCGCGGTGCAGGGAGTCGCGGACCAGCACATGCCCGGAGGCGCGGGTCTCGTCGAACAGGCGAGCGGCAATACCTGTGTCACCACGGTCAAAAAACATGCGAAGCGGGACACCCTCGTTGTCCGTCTGTACAACCTCACCGCCGAACCGGTCGTCGAGACACTTACGTTCGGCCGTCAGGTCAAAGCGTCGTGGCGTGTGAATCTCCTAGAGGAGCGGCAGGGGACACTCGAAGTGCGAGAGCGCTCGATGGATCTGACGCTCACGCCGCACGAGATTTTGACGATCGAGGTGGCGTTCGGGAAAGAGGAGGCCTAACGGCCACGACCTCGCACCTGTCACCGTGCGCCCATCACCGTCACCCGTTCCATCGTTGCGCCTTCCAGCATCGCATCGACGACTTCCATTCCCGAAACGACCTCCGCGAAAATCGTGTAGTTGTGATCGAGTCGCACGTTGTCAACCAGATTGACGAAGACTTGAGCGTCTCCCGTGTCCCGACCCCGCGTGGAGAGGCCCACAGTGCCTCGTACGTGTGATCGGAGACCGAGTTCATCGCGGGTATATGGACCGTCACCCCTGTACTCGTTGGCCCCCGGACTTCCACCCTGCACGACGAAGTTGGGCACCACTCGATGAAACGTCAGACCGTCGAAATACCCTGCTCGCGCGAGTCGAGCGAACCGCGCCGAGTTGGTAGGCGCCTCCTCCGGCAGCAGCCGCATCACGAATCGTCCGCCCCCTCGCATCCGTATCACGACCCTGGATTGCGCGAGGTCGGCCAATTCCCGTAGCGATGGCAAGGGGATGGCCGGAAGCAGCTCCGGTCTTGGTTGGTACGACTCCCCTGTCCAGTCATTCAGATATTGCGCCACGCGGCCTGAAACAAGGGAGTCGAAATCGGCGAGGTATTGCAGGAGCGGCCCCGTTGCCCCAGCACCTTCGAGGGCTGCCACGCGATCCAGAATAGCAACGCGGGCGTCACGCGACGTCATCCGTTGCTCCGCTGTGACCCGTTGTAGTGCCCTGAGCAGTTCCGGGACAGCGTTCGCGGAAGAACTTCCCTCTAGAGCGGCTGCGGCCGTCATCAAGAGGTGATAATCAGGCCGACGGAGGGCCGCCACGTAAATGGAATCAGCATCGTGCCCGACCACTCGGACGAGACCCGAGATCGCTGCCGTCCGCACGTTGTCGTCTTCGTCAGCAGCAAGCGTTCGAAGTGTGGCGACATCTGGGAGATGCGCCGCAGCACGGGCGGCATACACACGGACCAACCAGTTCTGGTGACGCGTATACTGAGGGAGCAACCCTCGAGCGTCGTCTCGAGACACCTGCGCCAAGGAAACCAGTGCGTGCGCCGGCCGGTGCCACGTGCGGGCCCACACTGGCGCGTCCGAAGGAAGTTCGGCCGCCCAACTCGACAGCGGAGCCACGACGCTCGCGGTTGAGCGACACCGGCTGAGCAAGTCGATCGCGAGGAGAGCGACTCGGTCGTCGGGGTCGGTCGTAAAGTTCGAGACGGTGTCGCACGGGTCCGTGTTGCGGAGCCGTGCACCGTAGGCTTGAAGCGCTTCATATCGAACCGACGCCGACGAATCCGTGAAGAAGCGCTGCACCAAGGGATCGGCATGTGACAACGCATCGGTTGGGGCGACGCTTGCCGCGAGGCGGCGAACCTCCGGGTCGGGGTCGCGAAGCGCGTCCACGACGATGTCGCGGGTCAAGTTTCCGGTAGTCACCAGGGCGCTGGTGGCCAACCGGCGCACACGCGCTGCGGTCCGCCCGCTCGCGGTCCATTCCGGCAGAGCTCGAGTTTGTAGCAGCGAGCGCAATCGGCCGAGCGTCCGGCCAGCAACGGGATTCCGCGTGCGTTGCTGTCGGGCGAGCGACTCCAAACCGTGCGCGACACCGACGAGTGTCTCGAGGGGTGGGTCTCCGCCACCAGGGGTACCGTCCAACCACGATGTCATGAGGAGGGTCGACTCCGCCGCGCGGATCTCACCGAGTTCCGTGTAGGGAAGACGCCCTAGCGTGCGCGCGATGGCGCCTCGTACCGCCGGGTCAGCCTCCACGGACAGCCGTGCCGTGAGGATCCCGCTGACGAGTGACGCCGGTCCGTTCTTCACGGCTTGACCCAACGCGTTCGCGGCCTCGCTTCGCACCACGGCGTGTGGCGATTCCAGCGCACTCTGAATGAGTGGCACGAAAGAAGGGCGCTCGAGACGACCCAGTGCACGAACAGCGCGGCGCTGAACATCAGCATCCAGCGAGCGAAGACCGGCCATCAACGGATCGAGACCCTCCGGAGCACGCCCGCGACTGTCCTCGGCGATCAGCATCTGCATCAACAGCGCTTCGGGCTCCTGGGCAGCACCGCTCACAGCGGTGCAGGCGGCGATGCCCGACGCCAGCATCAGCGGCAAAGACCATTGCTTCATTGGGGTACCTCGTTTTCGCACGGGTGCGTTCCAACCCCGCGATTCCACCATGTCCTTCGTAGATGCCCCGGTCGTCACAGCTGCCGTAGGTAGCGTTCCGGTTCGTTCAGGAACGATCGAGTGAGCGTAACGTGTTCCAATTCGCCGTACGCGGTTGGTGCGGGCGGCAACACGTCGCAGTTCAAGATCGTCGCTCCCGGAAACGCCATCAGGATAGGGGAGTGCGTGGCAATGAGAAACTGACAGTCGCGATCCACCATATCTTTGAGCAGAGAGAGAAGTGCCAATTGTCGAAGTGGCGATAGCGGGACTTCGGGCTCGTCGAGCAGGTAGAGTCCGCCTGGGACCACACGGGACTGAAACAACTTGAGGAAGTTTTCACCATGTGACCCTGCGTCGAGTCCCGCGCCGTATCGACCCTCCAATGCGCCGATTGTACTGCGATGCGGCATCTTCGCCAGATTCTTGGCCAACTCCGACCGTCCCTCGTACGCCTCATCGACGGCTCGCACCGCACCCTCCGCTGCCTCGCGCATTTCGGCGAGCCGCTTGGCGTAGCCAAAGAAATCTTCGGCACGGAGGAAGAAGCCTTTGCGGGTTCGTTTCCTCCACGACTGCTTGAGCGACTTGCCCAGGTTTCGCACCGCGGCCAACGTGGGATCGGTTCCGACACTCTCGCTGCCCACGGTGACTGCACCGACACTGCATGCGATTGCCTCGAGCAACGTGGATTTTCCTGAACCGTTCTCACCAACCAAAAACGTCACCGGGGCGGTGAATTCGAGCCGACCGAGCGAACGAATCAAGGGGAGGCAGAACGGGAACTGCTCGGCGAGGGGGCCGGCCGTCGGGCGTACGGTGATCGACTTGAGGTGAATCACGAGCGCTCCCCTGGCATCCTCCGTGTCGAGCCCGGCGGCCGCCTGGCCACAACGACGACGGTAGCCACGTCAGAAATATCGCCTAATACGCTATACGACAATCGATTACGGTTCTTTTCTCATGTGATTTCTCACGTATTGGCCTGGACAGTCTACGCATCGACCCCGGATATGCCGAGGCGGCGCAGCTTGTGACCCAGGATTGAGCACCGGCTGACTCCC
>JBFIZG010000167.1:0-7352 GCA_041604955.1 Gemmatimonadales bacterium
GCGCGGTTCAGGAGCACGGGGTGATCCTGAATGATGTCTTCGAGGATCTCGTTCACCTCGGAGCTTTCGCGGTCGACGTTCTTCTTGGCGCGTGTGACCGTCTCGGCGATTCCCTTTTCGACCAGCTGGTGGATGATGAAGGGCTTGAACAGCTCCACGGCCATGGTCTTTGGGAGACCACACTGATGCAGGCGCAGTTCGGGACCAACCACGATCACCGACCGGCCCGAGTAATCGACCCGCTTTCCGAGCAGATTCTGGCGGAAGCGCCCCTGTTTTCCCTTGAGCATGTCGGACAGCGACTTGAGCGGCCGCTTGCCGCGTCCCCGAATCGCCTTCGAACGCCGGCCGTTGTCGAACAGTGCATCGACGGCCTCTTGGAGCATGCGCTTCTCATTTCTGAGAATGACCTCCGGCGCCCGATGGAGAATGAGTTTTTGCAGGCGGTTGTTTCGGTTGATCACTCGACGATAGAGATCGTTCAAGTCGCTGGTGGCGAACCGTCCGCCGTCCAGCGGCACGAGCGGCCGAAGATCCGGCGGCAGGACGGGTACCACGTCCAGAATCATCCACCGGGGATCGTTCCGCGCCTCATCGCCGTCGCCTGAGTTCCGGAACGCGTCGACGATCTTGAGCCGCTTGAGCATCTGTTTCTTTCGATGCTGGCTCGTCTCGACCGCCACCGCACTGCGAAGCTCGTCGGCCAATTTGTCCACATCGAGCTGACGCAGCAGTTCGCGCACGGCCGGTGCGCCGATGTCCGCCTGGAACGCCGTGTCGCCTTCTTCCTTGGCTTTGGCGCGGAGCTCGAGATAGGCGTCTTCTTCCAGAAGATCCTTGTGACCGACCTCTTGCTGACCCGGATCGAGCACGACGTAGTTCGTGTAGTACAGCACCTTCTCGAGATCGCGGAGCGTCAGATCCAGCAAGTTCCCCATGGGACTCGGCAGCGTCTTGAAGAACCAAATGTGCGCCACCGGTACGGCCAGCTCGATATGGCCCATCCGTTCCCGTCTGACCTTGGAGAGCGTGACCTCGACGCCGCACCGATCGCAGACGACGCCGCGATACCGAATGCGTTTGTACTTGCCGCAGTGACACTCCCAGTCTTTGACCGGTCCGAACGTCCGTTCGCAAAACAGACCGTCCTTCTCGGGCTTGAACGAGCGGTAGTTGATCGTTTCGGGTTTCGTGACCTCTCCCCACGACCACCAGCTCCGTTGTCCCTGCATGACCAGCCGCTCACGTTCCTTCGAGTCCTTCGGACCCCGGATCTCTTCCGGGCTGGCAATCCGAATGTGAATGAAATCGAAGCTCGCACTTCGCGATTCACGACCGCTTCGGAAATCGATCATTGGTACTCCCTATTCGACCTTATTCCTCGACGTCCTCGGTGACGCCGAGCGTAACTTTGAGACCGAGAGCCTGAAGCTCTTTCACCAAGACGTTGAACGACTCGGGAATGCCGGGCTCCGGCATATTCTGTCCTTTGACGATCGCCTCGTAGACCCGGCTGCGACCGGTCACGTCATCCGATTTGACCGTGAGCATTTCTTGGAGCGTGTGCGCTGCGCCGTAGGCCTCCAGCGCCCACACCTCCATCTCACCAAACCGCTGGCCGCCAAACTGCGCCTTGCCCGCGAGCGGCTGCTGGGTCACGAGGCTGTACGGGCCAATCGAGCGCGCGTGGATCTTGTCATCCACGAGATGCGACAGCTTGAGCATGTACAGCGAACCTACCGTGACTTCTGAATCGAAGTACTCCCCAGTCCGCCCGTCACGGAGCTTGCATTTGCCGGCGGGTGTGAGACCCGCCAACCGCAAGAACTCTTCGGTCGCCTCTTCGAGGTCGGCCTTGCTCTTCGGCCCAAACAATTTGCCAAGGGCCGGGAGACCGCCGGCCGCCAGCAACTCTTCGTCGGAGCGGGCCGCCATGGCTTTCGCCGCCTTGACGCCCGCTTTGACCTCGGAGAGCGCAGCGCCCTTGAGCTCGTCTCCCTCTGCTTCGAGCCGCGCGGCGTGAAACTCCTGTTGGTGTTCCGCCTCCGTCCGAAGCCGCTCGGCCAGTTCCTTCGCCGCCGTTTCCAGATAATCCCGAAGCGAGCGGAAGAGATCTCTCGTCGACTGCGACAACGCCCGGCTTCCCAGGCGATCGAGCGGAACCGACGTCAGATCCTGCTGGCTTTCGTCATCGTCGACGAGCTTGTGGAGGTCCGGGATGAGGGCCCGAATCACGTCGGGCGAGAGGTCGAGTTCGGGCGTGTGCAGCCCCAGCGCTTCGCCCGCCCACTTCACACCGGCGAGCCGGAGACAGACGCCGATTTCCGTTTCATCGGCGCCCTGGAAGATGGGGGTCTTGGCGTTGAACCCGAGCACGCGGGCGGCCCATCCCAGATGGGTTTCGAGAATCTGCCCCACGTTCATTCGGCTCGGTACGCCGAGCGGGTTCAACACGATGTCCACCGGCGATCCGTCGGGCAAGAACGGCATGTCCTCTTCAGGCACGATCCGCGCGATGATGCCCTTGTTGCCGTGCCGCCCGGCCATCTTGTCACCGACGGCGATCTTCCGCTTCTCCGCCAAATACACTTTGACGAGCTGGATCACGCCCGGCGGGAGTTCGTCTGGTTGCAAGATCTTGTCGATTTGATCTTCGGCCTTTTCTTCGATCTTCGCGCGCTGCGCCGTGGCCACGTCGATCGCCGCACGCACTCTGTCGTTGGCAGCCTTTGACTTCACACGGAGCGTCTTGAGGTCGACCTTGGCGAAGTCGGCATCCTGAAGGACAGTTTGCGTGAGCTTCGTGCCCTCCGAGTACACCTCTTCGACCGTTCCGCTCTTGAGCATCACGGCGACTTCCTGTCCGCGGAGCAACTCGGGCAGTTCCTCGAAGAGCGCGGAGCTGATACGCGCCTTCTCTTCGTTCTCGAGTTGACGCACTTCGCCAATGCGCTCCCCACGGTCCTTCTCGACCACCTGGTCTTCAATGCGCGAGAAGATCTTCACATCGATGACCACACCCTCGGTTCCCGGGGACACCTTGAGCGAGGAGTCTTTGACGTCTTTCGCCTTCTCGCCAAAGATGGCGGTGAGGAGTTTCTCTTCCGGCGACAACTCGGTCTCGCCTTTCGGCGTGATCTTGCCCACGAGCACGTCGCCCGGCTTGACGTGCGCGCCGACGCGGACGATGCCGCGCTCGTCGAGATCCACGAGCGCCTCTTCCGAGACGTTGGGAATCTCCCGAGTGATCTCTTCCTGGCCCCGCTTCGTGTCACGGACGTGGAGCTCGAGTTCTTGAATGTGAATCGAGCTGTACACGTCGTCCTTCACGAGGCGCTCGGAAATGACGATGGCGTCCTCGAAATTGTGTCCATACCACGGCATGAACGCCACGAGGACGTTTGCTCCCAAGGCGATCTCGCCGTTTTCGGTGGCGTGCCCGTCGGCGATGATCGCGCCCTTCTTGACTTTGTCGCCGACGTGCACCAGCGGGCGCTGGTTGATCGCGGTGTCCTGATTCGTCCGCCAGAATTTCTTGAGACGGAACCGATCGTGCTGCATCAATCTCGCGAGCGGGGCCTCGCCGTCGTTTTTGCTACGGCCGAGCCCCGTGTCGATCACGATTTCGTCCGCCGTCACCTTGCTGACGACGCCGTCTCGACGCGCGACGGCCACGGCTCCGGAATCACGCGCGGTTTTCTCTTCCAGCCCCGTACCGACCAGCGGCGCCTGCGGGAACTGAAGCGGCACCGCCTGACGCTGCATGTTGCTCCCCATGAGGGCGCGGTTGGCATCGTCATGCTCGAGAAACGGGATCAACGCCGCGGCCACCGAGACGAGTTGTTCCGGCGCTACATCCATGAAGTCGATTCGCGCGCCGGGAAGCATCGGGTAGTCGTCCCGCTTCCGGCAGAGCGCCAGGTCGTTGACGAACCGTCCCTTCTCGTCCAGCGGCGCGTTCGCCTGGGCGACGGCGTATTCCTCTTCTTCGGACGCCGATAGCCAGGTGATATCCTCGGTCACGAGGCCGTCGTGTACCCGGCGATACGGCGTCTCGATGAATCCCAGGTCATTGACCCGGGCGTACGTCGAGAGACTCGTGATCAAACCGATGTTCGGACCCTCGGGGGTCTCGATCGGGCACATTCGGCCGTACTGGGAATAGTGCACGTCGCGGACTTCGAATCCGGCGCGCTCACGGGTGAGCCCACCCGGTCCCAGAGCGCTCAAACGACGCTTGTGCGTGAGTTCGGCCAACGGATTGGTTTGGTCCATGAACTGTGAGAGCTGCGAGCTCCCAAAGAACGCCTGAATGACGGCACTCACGGTGCGCGCATTCACCAGGTCGTCGAGCGTAATCTTTTCGGGGTCGCTGTTGATGCTCATGCGCTCCCGAATGAGACGGGCCATCCGCGACAGGCCGACGGAAAACTGATTGGCGATCAGCTCACCCACGGTCCGGACACGACGGTTCCCGAGATGATCGATGTCGTCGGTGTATCCCCGGTTTTCCGAGAGCTGAAGCAGATACCGGATGATGGCCACGAAATCGTCCTTCGTGAGCACCGTGTGGTCGGCCGGGATATTCACCTTGAGTCGCTGGTTCGTCTTGTAGCGTCCCACGCGGCCCAGGTCGTATCGCTTCGGATTGAAAAACAGCCGTTCGAGCGCCGCGCGGGCGGTCTCGAGATTGGGTGCGTCGCCCGGACGGAGCAGCGAGTAAATCTGGCCGAGCGCCTCGGCTTCCGAGCCGGTCGGGTCCTTGGCGAGGGTCTGCTTGATGATCTGCGACTCGCCGCGCGTGGACGAAATCAAGACGTCCACTTTGGTCGATCCGGCCTTGAGGAGCTTCTTTCTCAGCGTTGCCGTCAGGGTCTTACCGCTTTCCGCCAACACTTCACCGGTTTCCGGGTCGGGAACGTCAAACGCCAGTACCTGGTTCTCCTGACGGTCCCGTACGGTCGTGGGGTATTCCTCCTCGCGGAGGTCGAGCGTCATGTATCGGGCAAAGACGGCCACCCGCTTGATGCCGGCCTCCCGAAGGCTGTTGTACCGCTCCTCGGTCAGCTCGTCGCCCTCGTTGGCAAAGGGTTCAGCGTCATCACCCTCGGGGTTGGGAACCACTTCGGCGACGACCGACCCCAGCACCTCGCGACGCCATTCCCGCTCTTCCCACTGCTTCGTCAGATCCAACGACTTCGTCGCGTAAAAGAGCCGGAAGATGTCGCCGTTCGTGCCATAGCCCAGGGCGCGAAGCAGCGCGGTGGCCGGGAACTTCTTCTTCTTATCGATGTGAACGTATATGACATCGTGGATGTCGACCGTGAATTCCACCCACGACCCCCGAAACGGAATGATGCGCGCGCTGTAGAGCCGCTGTCCGTTCGGGTGAATCGTCTCCTCGAACACGACTCCCGGAGACCGGTGCAGCTGTGAGACCACAACCCGTTCCGCGCCGTTGATCACGAAGGTGCCCAGGGGCGTGAGTGTCGGCAGCTCGCCCAAATACACTTCCTTCTCCAGGATATTCTGCGGGCGCTGCACACCGCTCTCGAGCGTCTCGTTGATGACGAGCCGCAGCGTCGCTTTGAGCGAGGCCGAATACGTCATGTCGCGTTCGATGCACTCCTCGACCGTATACTTGGGCTCGCCAAGCGCGAACTTGACGAACTCGAGCGAGTAGTTGCCGTTCACGTCCGTGATGGGAAAGACCTCGCGAAACACGCGTTCGAGCGCGATGTCCGCGTCTTTGGCTCCCTCTCCCGTACGCACCAGCGCGTCAAAGGATCGGATGTGAATGTCGAGGAGATGGGGCATCGCCATCGCCCCTTGCTCCAGTTTTCCAAACGAGATTACCGGGGAATTGTTGATCATTCCAGTTCCTTATGCAGCACAAATTTCCCCTCGCGACCAGCCGGTCTCACACCGGGCTCAGACCCGCGATGAGGGCTCACAACACAAACGGGATTGTGAATCCGTCGATGCATACCACCTCGAACCGAAAAAGGACCCGTGACCGTCACGCGACCGCGGCGCGGTCTCGGTAACACCGGGCCTACTTCAGTTCGACGGTGGCACCCTGTTCTTCGAGTTTTTTCTTGATGGTCTCCGCCTCGTCCTTCGGGACACCCTCTCTCACGGTGCTGGGAGCCGAATCCACCAGCTCCTTCGCTTCTTTCAGCCCGAGCGATGTCACCTCGCGTACGGCCTTGATCACCTGAATCTTCTTGTCGCCGGCGCTCTGGAGCAGGACATTGAAGTCCGTCTGCTCCTCCACGGGCGCCGCGGCTTCACCACCGCCGGCCGGGGCGGCAGCTGCCGGCACGGCGATCGAGACGTTGAACTTGTCCTTAAACGCCTCGATCAGTTCAGCCAACTCGACGACGGACATGCCGCCAATCGCGTCGAGAATGTCGTCCTTACTCAAAGTTTTCGTCGCCATGCTGTTCTCTCTTCTCGTCTACAGTGCGTATGGGGTTAGACGCTGGCACGTTCTGCGCGAAGCGCCTCGAGGGCACCAACCACTTGTACAAGCATTCCACTGAGAGCACCGACAAACCCTTGCAGCGGTGCCTCGAGATACCCGGCGGCCTGCGCCAGCAGCTGCTCGCGCGATGGGAGCGAGGCCATCCGTTTGACTTCGTCCTCCGAGACGAGCCGCCCGTCGAGCAGACCGGCACGAACCTTGAGCAAGCTGTACTCTTTATCGAAGTCGGCCAACACTTTGGCGGCGGGTAACGGATCTTCACCCGCGAGCACGAAGCCGGTGGGTCCGTCTAAGACTTCCTCCAGACCGGACACGTCCGCCTCTTTCAGCGCACGTCGTGCAAGCGTGTTCTTGACCACCACGTATTCCACGCCGGCGTCCCGCAGCTTGTCGCGGAGTTCGGTCATCGGTTTCACGGCAATCCCCGTGAAATCGGTGACGTAGATGTTCGACGAGCGGGTGAGTCGCTCGGTCAGCCGCTCCACGACGGCAATCTTGTCGCTGCGTTTCATCGATACCCCGCTGTGTCGATTCGAACACCGGGACCCATCGTGCTCGAGACCGTGACTGACCGTACGTACGTGCCCTTCGCTGCCGACGGTTTTGCCCGCACCACCGAATCCATGAACGCGTCGAGGTTCTCCCGCAGCTGCGGTGGCGCAAACGACACCTTCCCGATCGGGGCGTGCAGGTTCCCCGTCTTGTCGACGCGAAACTCGATCTTGCCGGCTTTGACGTCTTTGATCGCCCGTTCGATGTCTATCGTGACCGTGCCGGACTTCGGATTGGGCATCAGCCCCCGAGGACCCAGGATGCGGCCCAGTTGGCCGACCTTCCCCATCATATCCGGCGTGGCGATGATGAC
>JBFIZG010000168.1:0-7276 GCA_041604955.1 Gemmatimonadales bacterium
CTCGGTCCACTGATTTGAACAGGTAGTTGGAACCGACGTAGAGGGTGTGTGGATTCACCGGCGACATGACGAGAGGGGCGTTCCAGTTCCAGCGGAATTGCGGTGGTAGGATACTCCCGTTGATGGTGCGGTTGGGGATGTCGCCCCAAAGCCAGCGTTCCTGTGGGTTGATGGAGTAGTTGGTTTGGGACTCGCCGTAATTCGGATCGTAGTGATCCGCGAAATTCACCGTCGTGGCCGGTGTCGGTGTGATGAAGACGTGTTCGAAGGTTTCCATGTTCTGACGCCCGAAGTATCCGACATGGGCTGTCGTATACACCGTACGCCAGTCGGTCGGGTCGATCTGCATGTGGAACCCGTCTCCGCCGTTGACCACCGTCGCATGATCGTTCAAGATGCCCTGCGGCTCGCGCGTTCGGCTTGGTATGGCCCAGCCACCGTTGTCCTGCAGACCGCCGTAGACCCAATACGGGTCACGCATATCGACTCCGATGGCGTAGTATTGGCCGATGGCCATGTTGTTGAACGAGAGGAGCGACTGGCCGCCGTCGACGGAGAGATAGGCGCCCTGATCTGTTGCGTGGTAAAAGATGCCTTCGTCATTCGGATCGATCCACATGTCGTGATCGTCGCCGCCTCCGCCTCTCCAGGGCCGCCCGCCCTCCCACGTGGCGCCCCCGTCGCTGGAGTGGTAGAACTCGCGTGACACCACGTATACCCAGTCGCTGTTTGCCGGATTCACGCGAATGCGCCCGTGATAGTACGGCCTGGAGTTGTGCCGGAGCATGTACTCCCAGGATTCGCCTGCGTCGATCGATTTGTAGATGCCCGGTCCGGGAACGCTCAAATCGTCCGGCAGCTCGTCCGACGCTTCGACATACGCCCAGATGAGGCTGGCATCTCTCCGATAGATGCTGATGTCGATCTGACCGGTCTCACCGGTCGGCAGCCCATCCGTCAGTTTGCGCCAACTTGATCCTCCGTCGGTGGACTTGAACAATCCTCCGTTGGGGCCTCCACTCTGCATGTGATACGCGGAGCGCATGCGCTCGTACATGCCGACGTACAACACGTCCGGATCGTCGGGGTGCATCGTGACCACCGTGGCTCCTGTTCGGCCGTCGTCCGGCAATCCATCGGTGAGCTTCGTCCAGTTCTCACCGCCGTCAGTCGTCTTGAACAGCCCGCGGTCACCCGAGTACCCCCAGAGGTGGCCGATGGCCGCCACGTACACCACATCAGGATCGGTCGGATGAGGAAGGATTTCCGAGATCTGGTGCGTCTCCCGGAGCCCCACGTTGCGAAACGTCTTGCCACCGTCGGTGGATTTGTAAATTCCGTCGCCCCAACCAACGCTGTTACGGTTTGTCGCCTCGCCAGTCCCGACCCAGATGATGTCGGGGTTGGGCTGGAAGAACGCCACATCTCCAATTGACTGGCTGCCGTAGCTCTCGAAGATCGGCGTCCACGTGATGCCGCCGTTGGATGACTTGAACACGCCGCCTGACGCCGAACCGATCAGAACCGTTCGGTAGTCTTCATCCAGCGCGTCGATGCAGGAGATTCGTCCCATCATGGTTGCTGGGCCGATGTTGCGCCAACCAAACCGCTGGTTGAGAATCCGGTCGATGGATTGGGCCGTGAGGGAGGTCGGTGTGACGACGGCGATTGCAACGACAAGGAGAGCGCACGCTCGCGGCAACGGCGATCGGTGCATGGTTCCAAGCTCCGGATCGAGTTGCCTGAAGATGCACCGAACCGGATGGCGTGACCAGTTGGGAGTGCGAACGGCGGTTGGAAGCTCGAAGGCCGGGTCGCGGCCCGGGTTCCGCGGGCGCCGCCCTTCCAGGTCTCGCATCCTGACGAGTTTCGCTGCATCTTAGGCTGATGAGCGATCTCAGTCGGCGGAGGTTTCTCAAGGAGTCCGCCATGGTTGCCGGGCGTGGCGTCGCTGGATTCGCTGCGCTGAACGTCCTCGGATTCGGGGTGTCCGCCCCCGGCAGGGACACCGACCGGCTCATCGCGGGTCTCGGTCAGGGCGGATACGGCCCACTCAAGAGGGCCGGTCGCGAGTTACGGCTGCCGGAAGGGTTTTCGTATCGCGTCATCGGGATCGAGGGGTCACTGATGGCCGACGGAAACCCGACCCCACCGCGTCACGACGGCATGGCGGCTTTCCAACTCCCTAACGGCAACATCCGGTTGATTCGCAATCACGAGGTAGACGATCCACCCGCGTACAACGCGTGTATCGGTGACCCTGCTGCCGCGTATGACATTGGCGCTGCGGGTGGTACGACGTCGCTGGAAGTCGACCCGGAGAGTCGAGAAATCGTACGGGACTTCGTGAGCCTGAGTGGCACGTGGCGCAACTGCGCGGGCGGACCGACGCCATGGGGAAGTTGGCTGTCATGCGAGGAGGCGTTCTTCGGTCCCGAATCGGGCTTCGGCGAGGCGCACGGATACGTGTTCGAGGTTGAAGCAGAGCAAGACGGCCAAGGGCGTCCCGAGCCGTTGGTTGCTATGGGCCGGTTCGTGCACGAGGCGGTCGCCGTGGACCCGACCACGGGCATCGTCTACCAGACCGAAGATCTATTCCGATCGGGATTCTATCGATTTCTGCCCAACAAACCGTACTCGGCGACGGAACGCGGCGACCTCCGTGCCGGCGGACGGCTCCAGATGCTCGCGCTCACAGACAGGCCGAAGTTTGATGCGCGGAAGCGTCAGCGCGTAGGGCGACCGGCGCCCGCCACGTGGGTCGATATCGACTTCGTCGATCCGCAGGGTGGCCCCGATGACCGATCCGTGGTTTTCGAGCAAGGATTCAGCAGGGGCGGAGCGCGGTTCAGTCGACTGGAGGGATGCTGGTACGGTGACGGTTGTATTTATTTCGTCGCCACGGACGGCGGCGAAAAACAGTTCGGTCAAGTATGGCAGTATCGACCCGAGGGGCCCAACGACGGCACGCTAACGTTGATTTTCGAGTCACCCGGCGAGAGGGTTTTGAACAGACCGGACAACGTGTGCGTGAGTCCGAGAGGCGCCGTATTGGTTTGCGAGGACGGGCACGCACGCCGGCAATTCGTCCGAGGCATCACGCCCGACGGAAGGATCTTCGACATCGCGGCCAACGTGGGCGATGAGTCCGAGCTTGCGGGAGCGACGTTCAGTCCCGACGGACGAACGTTGTTCTTCAACTCACAGGGCAACAGGGAAAAGAACACGCTTGCCAAGACGTTTGCGGTGTGGGGGCCTTGGCATGCGGGGGCAGTGTAACGTCGAAGCGATCCCACCTACCGTTTCGTCACACCAACTACTACCTCGTCTTGGAGTATCTCATGCGATTCCGCGCGATCGTTGTCTCAGTCGTCGCACTCGCGGGTCTTGCTACCGCCGCCGCGCAGGCACAGGAAAAACGGTCGATGACGGCGGAGGACCTGTACCGGCTCCGATTTGCCTCCGGTGTCACGCTGTCACCGGACGGCCGGTGGGCCGTGTACCGCGTGTCGCGGGCTGATTCGGCTGCGAACGCGTACAGATCAGATCTCTGGTTGTCTGCGACCGACGGCAGCACGGAACGACGTCTGACATGGACGGAGGAGGCGGGCGAATCCCAGGCGACGTTTTCACCCGACGGAAGGCATCTCGCGTTCGTGAGCCGGCGCCAAGATGACGAGTCGAGCCAGATCTATGTTCTGGCGCTGGATCGTGGTGGGGAAGCCCGACCGATCACGCGCCTCGAGACGGGGGCCTTCAACCCGGTCTGGTCTCCGGACGGCCAGCGTATTGCCTTTTACTCGACGATCGAACCCGACCGGGACGACGCGACCGACGAGTCTTCCACCGAGCGGCCGCTGACGCTGCGCGAGAAGCTCGCACAGAACGCCGCCGAGGGGGATCCTCGGGTCATCACACGATTGAATTTCCGGGCTCTTTCGACGTTCAGGGACGAAGAGTGGAACCAGCTGTTTGTGGTGGAGGCGTTCACGGAAGGCGCGGAGCCCACACAGATTACGGCGGGGCCGTTCGGTCACTCCGGGTTGGGTTGGTCCGCCGACAGCCGGTTGTTGCTCTACAGCGCGAATCCTCCGAAGGGCGACTACCACCCGGACTACGAGATGGACTCCGACATCATGCGGATTCCCGCGGCGGCGCACAGCATGCACGATGTGTTGTCCGGGAGCGAGCCGCCGGCTCAGCTGCTCCAACCGGGCATGGCAAGCCGCGCGAATGTGCCGCGTCCCGGTCACTGGTCTGACTTTGCTCCCTCGTATTCGCCCGACGGACGGCGCATCGCCTACCTGCGGCGTTCGCTCGACCAGCACATGACGGCCCGGAACACGGAACTCGTCGTCATGCAGCCCGATGGCTCAAACAAGCGCTGTGTCTCTTGCGCGCTCGACCGGTCCGTCCGCGACTACGACTGGTCATCCGACGGCCGACTGTACTTCTCGGTGGCTGATCGCGGCTCGGTTCCGCTGTACCGCACGCGGACTGACGGAACCGCGCCGGAGCGAATCGTCGAGGGGCCCAGAGGCGTGTTGTCCTTCGATGTGGCGGGGGAGACGCTCGCGTGGGTCGAGATGAACCCCGGCGATCCGAGCGAGGTGCGTGTCGCGCGACCTGACGGTCAAGGCGAGCGCCGCATTACGCGGCTGAACGACGCATTTTTGGATGGAGTGCACGTGCAACCCTACGAGCAGATCGCCTACGCGGCGCCGGACGGTGAGCAGATTCAGGGGTGGGTCGTCCGACCGCCCGGATTCCAGGCTGGGACGCACCCGCTCGCGGTTGAAATGCACGGTGGTCCGCACGCCATGTGGGGTCCGGGTGAGCTGTCGATGTGGCACGAATACCAGATGCTCGCCGGCGCCGGGTACGTCGTCTTCCTATCGAACCCTCGCGGAAGCGATGGCTACGGTTTCGAGTGGAAGCGTGCGATTCACCGGAACTGGGGCGAACTTCCGATGAACGACGTGTTGGCGGGCGCCGACGCGGTGTTGGAGCGAGGGTGGGCAGATGCTGCACGCCAGACCATCACCGGCGGGAGTTACGCCGGGTTTCTCACCGCGTGGATCATCGGCCACACCGACCGGTTCCGCGCCGCCGTCGCTCAACGTGGCGTCTACCACATGTTCTCATGGTACGGCGGCTCGTTTACCTGGCGTTTATACGAGAGCGAATTTGGGGCGCTGCCGTGGGAGGACCCGATGCTGGCGTGGGAGGCGTCGCCGGTCGCCCACGTAGAGAACATCGACACGCCGCTCCTGCTCATTCACGCCGAGCGGGACTACACCGCCACCATTGCATCCGCGGAGATGCTCTACCGTGCGCTCAAGGTGTTGGGCAAAGACGTCGAGTTCGCATGGTACCCACGCGCGAGTCACGAACTCTCACGTTCGGGTGAGCCGAAGCAACGAATCGACAGGCTGCTCCGCATTTTGGAGTATTTCGACCGGCATATCGGAGAGAGCCGCAGCACCCAGTAGCAACATCCGGTGTCCAATGTCCGAGGCTCGAGAGTGCCGAACCGTCGGACATTGGACATCGGGCATTCAAACTAGAGACTGTTGGGCACTATCCTGAATCTCACGAGTCTCCAAGTTCAAGATGAACTCTTCCCCGTTGATCACGATGGGAACCAGGTTCGTGCCGTTGAACGTGACGACGACCGTTCGCGTGCGTGTACGGGTATCTTCGAGCCCGCTCACAACCTGAATGACCACGTCTCTTGTAATGTTTCCCGACACCGGCCACCCGCTCCCGCGCGGAACAGGCATCACGACGTTGTCGATCTGCGTTGCGGACGTGAAATCATAGACGCGGTCAACGGCGTCCGTGACGACCGAGCGGTTATTCGACGCCGATCCGCCTCCGTTCCACGTTCGTTCTGTTTCGTCGCCTGCCAAGCCGGTCACCATGATGTCTCGGACCCGGTTCACCGTAATGACCACGGCCCCCCGATCGCTGGCCCGCCGGCGGCTCCCCTCCATACTGAAGAAGATGCTTACGGCTTCCGTCAGCTGATCGTGGTACGTATCCATCTGCTCGCCCGCTTCGTCGAAGAAGCTGACTTGGCGGGTAACGTTCAGGTCGCCGATCGGTGGCGAAGAAGCAGGCGGCCCGGAGAAAACCGGTTCCGACTCAGACGACATCAACTCGATGTCGTCGACTGTTGCCTCGGCCGAGTAGGCGGCCACGTCCAGGTTGACTTGCTGCTCTTCCGCCGGCCCCCCGCCGAGTGGGTTTCCGGAGTTGTCGCTGCACGCGGCGAGTGTCATCGCGGCCATGACGGCCAAGCCGCCGGACTTTCGGATGTGGTTCATTACTGCAACCTCGTTGAGTGTGTGAAACGTCTCCCACTAGCGTGGCGGAACTGTGTCGTGAGACGCCCGCCGCCGTCCGATGTTAACGGACGGTAGACATTACGGTCGTGAATTCGCCACAGGTGTGACGCAGGTCACAAGTACGTCACCCTCGCGCGGGTTGGCAGGCGCAGGGGATTGGATTAGTAGGCCGTTGCGGTCGGGATGTGACCGTCGAGCGTTTCCCGGACACAGCGCTTCAAGTCTTCGGTGCTCCAGGGTTTGTTGAGGAGTGGGGTCAGGTGGGCGTTCTCATGCAGATTGGCGTGGGTAACGACTGAGTATCCACTCGTAAAGATGAATGGTGCGTTGCATCCCAGCTCGAGCGCCCGTTGATGCAGTTCGGCGCCACCGAGCTTTGGCATGACGACGTCGGTGATTACCAGGTCGATCTTCTGACCCTCGTTTTCCAGAATGGCGAGGGCCTTCTCGCCGTCACTTGCCAGCCGGACTTCGTAACCGACGCCCTCCAGGACCCGGGCGGCCACGCGGCGGATCGGCTCGTTGTCCTCGACGACCAAGATGGTCTCTGAACCGCCCCGCGATTCCTGGGCGGCAGCGGGAGTGGGCCTTGGGGATTCCGGCTGGCAAGCGGGGAAGTACAAAGAGACAGAGGTACCCTGTCCGAGCGCGCTCGCGACGTCGATCCAACCACCGTGCTGTTTGACCATGCCGTAAATCATCGACAGCCCCAAGCCGGTACCTTCACCGACCACCTTGGTCGTAAAAAACGGATCGAAGATCTTCGATCGCGTTTTCTCGTCCATCCCGCAGCCATCGTCGAGAACCTCGAAAAACACGTAGTGACGCGCGGCGGGTCGATAGCTGCCGACCACGAATTCGCGGTCGACCTTCTCCGCTTCCACGATGCCCGTTCGGAGCGAAATCCGCCCGGCCCCCTCGCGCAC
>JBFIZG010000169.1:0-7267 GCA_041604955.1 Gemmatimonadales bacterium
CGACCCGGGGTTCATGCCCATGGGGAACGCACTTCGGAGCACGCCATCGCCCGCGCCGTCGGGAACGATCGACAATCCCGCCTTCGCGTAGATCGCCCAACTGCCGCGAACCAACCCATGGTCGACGGTCGTGACATCCTCTCCGTTCGCTGGAATCAGCCCGCCGGAGAACGCGTGCTCGGCGAAGGGGACGTACGATTCCGGCTCGTTCGGGTACGGCACCGAGTCGGGCAATGGTAGCGGTGGCGGCGCGGCAACGGGTTGCGGCCGCACGCAGCTCTTGCGAACGACCACGTCGCCGACCCTAGTACCATCCGCCCAATCGCGCAGCGTGTACTGGAGTGTTCCCCCCGAGTGAAAGTTGTCGGGCGGTGTCACCATGGGTCTTCCGTCCTGATCGACTTCGACCGATCCGTTCGGACTGATGTTCATCGTGGCCCCGGGAGCAAACACCGCACGGTCGGCTCCCGAGCCGGGAACGTACGATACCGTGGCGAGGATCGGCGTGTCGGGCACGAGCGAACGGCTACCGAGTTTCGTCGTCACGTTACCAGTGCGCGTCACCAACCCTTCGCCGCCATCGAATTCGTATTGAAAGTTGACGCTCGCCGTATCGACGATATCCGATGGAGGCGTGATGGAGAGCGTCCCATCCGCGTTGATCGCGAGCGCTCCATCAGTCCCAACATTGATGACACTTCCCGGAGGGAATACCGTGGGGGGTTCGATCGCGTCCCACGTGACGGTGACCACGCCGATCATCGTCACCGGGCCGCTCGCAGCGACTGGCCCGGTAAGAACCGTTGGCGCCGTCTCGCTCATTGCGCGAACAGCCTCACGCATCTGATCCGGCATAACCGGATCGTCGATACACGCGTTGATTCCGAACACACTGCCAAGGGCAGCGGCGACGACGCCACCGAGCGATCGCGTTTTCCGGTGCCGTCGAACGCCCGGCGCAAACGGAGACATCGACGTCATTTTACCGATTGTCTGTAAGAACATGACTATGGAGATTGGATCGACACCGTTCCACTTTCAAGAGTGGCACGAGCGCAACACCGTCCAACAAGCGTTGGTTGCTGCACACCAGCCTCAGGTGAGGCGGTAAGGGCGGTAAGGGCGGTAGGGGCGGTAGAGACGCTCGTTGGTCCTCTAAGGTTAGAAGGCCACCCAGGTTGTCGTTGCCCGAAGGACCAGTCTACGGGCACCGGACACTGACTGTCCGTGCATTCCAAATATTGGACTCACGATATCTACGGTTGTGTGCGGAGCAATGCGGCCACGGTTTCCATGGCCGGGTCGCGTCCGGCCGCGTATGCCTCAAACGTCCATGGCGCCGCGACGTCAGGCGCAAGCGAAGGCACCGCGATCGGATGCCGGATGACCGGACCGTGACAATCATCTTTCCCGTCGCACCCCGTGTGGTAGTCGTGACGCTCGGTCGCATACAGCAGGACCGCGCGCGAATTGGGTAGCGTGACGATGCCCCCCTCGGCGAAAAACTCCAGTCGGTCGCCCGGGGCTTCGCCCACGAGCGTCACCTTGTCGGGCGCCGCCTGTTCGAGGTAGCCGATGCTCGAGATCGCAGCGGAGAACGTCCACGGACTCATGAGTACGACGATGCGGCCAGGCACCAGGGTCGGTAACGCCTCCATGAAGTCGCGTGTCGTGTTGAGATCGCCACCGCCGTTCTGCCGCATGTCGAGCACGAGATGCCGAAAGCCGCTGGTTTGGATGGCTCTCGTGAACTCGCGTAGCACGGTGCGAATGGGACGCCCGGGCGCATCACGATTTTGTCTGAGTTCAATCACCATTGCATCGAGTTCCGGCACCTCGCGCGATCGGAAGCGCTCATCCGGATCTTGCAACGACCACGGCGCTAGGTCCGGAGCGAGCGCAGCCTGCCACGATCCTTCTTCGTCCGAACGGAGTTCCGGATAGAGCCATCGACTCGCTCCGCCGTCAGCGCCGCCCGTATTTGCAGGCGCCGCAACGAGGTAACGCGTGATGCGTTCTCCGGACGACATCTCGAACTCATAGCGAGCCCCATCCGCGCGCTCGATGAGACCCAGGGCATGCAGCTGCTCCGGGCTTTCGATCAGGTAACTCGCGCTTCGGTCGCGCCAGGCCGGGACGCCACCCACTAACGTTCGAGCCGAGTCACGAATAACGCGGATCGGCACGCCGCCGATTGCGGTAACCCGCGCCCCCAGTAAGTCGGCGTTCGGGATTGTCGCCCGCAGGACGTAGAAATTTTCGCCAAACGGCGTTACGCGAAGGGGCACCCGATTGAAATGTCGGGAACGCGGTCCGGCAAAGGCCGCCGTATGGCCGTTGTCGGCCAAGGCAACGATCTGGGCAACGGCGAGTTCGAACGCTGCGCGGCTCACATTCGCAAGTCGTGCTTCCAACTTTAGGAGTCGCGCTTCGGCCGCGGTTCGTGCAGCGGGCGAATACGAGCGATCCACCGCAAGAAAATCGGTGCTGAAGACCGCGAGATCGGATTTCATCCGCTCCACGGTGAAATCAGAACTCGACGGCGCCTGCGCTTCGGCATTGCCGGGTCCAATCGAAGCACCGGCGATGACCAGGCAGGCGAACGTGCCGGCTAGCAACTTGGACATCCTTCTCGTACGGTCAACGAGACGCATCGGCAACTCGCTAGAGGATTGTGGGAGTAGGGGCGCTCTGCTATCGAGATACGTACGACGCGGAAGTCGTGCGAGTTTCAACTCACCAGAGCGCAAACAACGAGAGGCGCGACCCTGGCTCATGGAGCGCGAGTGAACTCTGACATCGACGCTTTGGCCCGACAGCATCGCGTTGCGGCCGAGCCTCAAACTCCGCTTGAGATTCGAGACACGTCTTGCAACCTGACGTTCCCCAATAGCACGTCCGCCGCGGTCTGCATGTGAATCTCCGCCGATGGGAGGAGCGGGAAGCCCGGCACGTGCTCCTGCGCCAGCAGCAGCTCGATTTCCGTGCAACCCAAGATGCAGGCTTCGGCGCCGCGTGCCTCCAAGGCACGGATCGCAGTTACTATCGTATTTCTCGAGGTGTCACGGAACACGTTGTACGACAGCTCCTGACAAATAATCTCGTAGATCTCGTCTTGGATGCGTCCGTCCTCCGGGACAACAGTCGTGATACCGTGGAGCAGCAGACGCGACTTGAGGTAGTTTTCTTCCATTGTGGGCTTGGTGCCGATCAGCCCCACGCGCACAAGCCCTCGCTTCTTCAACTCGACCGCGCAGCAGTCCGCCATGTGTAACACATCGAGGTTCGGAAACTCCCGTTCGATTGCCGGAACGGCGATGTGCCCCGTGTTCGATGCGATGACCAACAGGTCACACCCAGCAGCGACGAGTGCGCGGACGCCGCCGAGCAGATGTTCGGCGACCTTGGCAAACGCCTTCTGCGTGAGAAGGTGCGCATACGCGTCGCAGTCGACGGACACCATGACCATGCGCGGATTGGGAGACATGAGATGACGCTTCGCCGTCCCCGCCAGGACCTTTTCGTTGATGCCCTTGAAGTAGTCCAGTCCCGAGACGTAGGAGATGCCTGTCAGGATGCCGAGTGTCGGGGTGGTCATGGACGGGTTCTTCCTTGGCCTACGATCAAATCAATCGCGAATCTCAACTCGCCAGTCGAGTGATCGCCAATCAGAGGCGGTCAGCGATTGACAACGTTCGTTCCGACGTTGAACGTTCATCCCCCCATCTTCGCTCTCAGCTCTTCGAACCAGTTCACGATCACCACGATCTCGGACGTGGTTTCCTCGGCCTCCGCCACGGCCTGCGTTACCACCGCCCGCCTCGAAGTCCGGTCGACATCCCAACTCCCCGCCCGCTGCGGGATGACGGCCACGACGGCGGCAGCGCGCCGCGATGTTACTTGACCTGGACGGAACGGCGCGGCGAAGAGCGTGTCACCGTTCAAACTCCAGTAGTAGACGTTCGCCCCATCGGGCGCCCACCTCGGCTCGCGGCCACCGTCTTGCGAGATGCGACGTTGGTCCAGCGGTTCAGGAAAGCGGCGTACGTAGATTTCCTCTCGCCCGGATTCGTCAGATTCGTAGGCGGCGAAATCGCCGTTCGGCGATATCGAGAGTTGACCTTCATTCCATTCCGCGGTGAGGTAGGGCTTCGGCGGGCGATCCGGGTTCGTAGGGTCTGCAATCAGGAGATCCTGGTTCCCCTCTGGGGCCGCAAAGAACACGATCTGACTGTCAGTGGGCCAGGCCATCGCATGCTCGTCGCTCGGGAGGCTGAACATGCGCGTCGGTGCCGAGCTGCCGTCGATGGGCATGGTAAACAGGTCTTCGGCAACCGTGCCCTCGCGTTCCGACGAAAACACCAAACGCGTCCCGTCGGGTGACCACACCGCGGCATGCGTGCCGCCCTCGAATGTGATTTGCGTGGTCGACCCCGATCCGAGGTCGTATGTGTAGATGGCCCGTTGTTCGGTGCGGCCGGCCCCGGTGTTGAACGCAAGCAGGCGACCGTTGGGCGAAAACCGAGGCCAACTGAAGGTACGGGGTGACAGCGGAATGGTATCGGCGTTGCCGCTCAAATCCAACAGCAGGAGTTGGCGGTCCCGATCTCCGCCGAGCGGGTCGATGGGATAGACCAACGTCCCAGTTTTCGACACCGAATAGAACGCGTTCGACCCGGTTCCGGTCACATCGTCCCTGACCGGAACCGAGGATCCCGTGACCTCGTAGCTTCTTAGGTTAAAGGGGACGGCATGTAGCCCGCCATCTTCCGGCAGCGCGTACACCAAATGTCCGGTTTCGACGTACAGGGCATCGTTGCCGCCGGGAACAACGAGCCGAGCACTGTCGGCCCCAAATTCGAACAACATGATGCCGGCCGGAACGGAAAAGAGTATTCCCCTGCCATCCGGCAGTTGCTTGGGACGTACACCGTAGACTCCTTCGACAATGACTTCTGGCTCGCCTCCCGTGTCTGGTACTCGGTACAATGTGCGCTGACTCGTGAACACGATCGTGCCGGCGTAGCCCCAATCAGGATCAGATGCGTTGAGCGTGCCCGATCGTATGAGCGTTTGCGGGGTGCCGCCTTCGACCGGGACCTTGTACAACACACCGTCGCGAGTGTACGCTAGCCACTTGCTGTCGGGCGAAAAGGCTGGAGAAATCGCCCTGATTGCGGGAATGAGGCGAAATGTCGGGTCGTCCGCCCGCCGAAGATGGATCCCCTCGAAATCGGGCAAGGCGAAAAGGGAACCATCAGGCGATACCGCTATGTCACCCAGCCTCAAGCCATCGAACTCGATCATGTCCAAGGTGAAGCGCATGGGAATCGGGGCCGTGTTGGGTGGGGCGGGTCGGAGCACCGTCCACCCCAACAGTAGCGCCAGCATTGCCGCCACGCCCCAACCCATCATCTCACGGGCGTTCGACCGGCGCGGCGCTCCTGTTGTCTCAACCGGCGTCGCGCCTGCTGTCGCGGTGTAATGAGGATCGTGAAGCGCCTCCGCGAACTTCGCCGCGCTCTCAAACCGGTCGGCTGCTAATCGTTCCAGCGACTTGGCCGTGGCGGCCGCGATGTGGGTCGGCACGGATTTTCGGAGCTCCGTCACCGGACGCGCGTCGTCGGTCACGATCTTCATGATGATCTGCTGCGCCGACTTCCCGAGATGCGGCGGCTCCCCCGCCAGCATCTCGTACAGCACCGCCCCGAGCGAGTAGATGTCCGACCGGTTCGTGAGGTCTTTCTCGGCCGTGGCCTGCTCGGGCGACATGTAGTGCGGCGTCCCGAGCGACATGCCCGTTTCGGTCATCCGGCCACCCGCTGCTGCGCTCACCGCGAGTGCGATCCCAAAGTCCGATACCATCGGCCGACCGTCGTGCAGCAGGATGTTCTCGGGTTTGATATCCCGGTGGATCACGTCGTGACGGTGCGCGTAGTCTAGCGCGTCGGCGATCTCCGTCGTGATTCGCACCGCTTCGTCGATGCCGAGCTGTGTGTCGCGGTCGAGCTTGTCGCGCAGCGTTTCACCCTCGACGTAGGGCATCACGTAAAAGAGAAAGCCATTGGCTTCGCCGGAGTCGAACAGCGGCAGGATGTGGGGATGTTGGAGATTGGCGGTCGTCTTGATCTCCTGAATGAACCGTTCGGCCCCGAGCACCGCGGCCAGGTCCGGTTTCAAGACTTTGATCGCGACCTTGCGGTCATGTTTGACGTCGTGCGCCAAGTACACGGTCGCCATGCCACCTTCACCAAGCTCGCGCTCAATCTCGTAGCGATCGCTCAGAACGGTTCTGATCTTCTCGGTCACCGAGGTCATGTTCGTACCGCCCGACCGTCAAACCGCCAGACCGCCACCCGTGCCGTCCCGTCTTCACCAAGTTGGCGCTCGATCGGGCAGCGGTCGGCAAGGGCCGTGGAAAAACGGGCGGTGATCTCGGGCATGGGGGCCAAGATACGACGTGATTGGCACGCTGGCCAATCGACTAATGACGTGGCCGTCTCGGAGGACGTGTGCCGGAGCGCTGAGCAGTCGCCAACTTACGTCTTTCAAGCGTTGTTGCTTGTCGCGGCCCGCCGCCACTCTTCCCCCAACAATACGGTGACGGTTAAACTCAACTGCCGTGACAACAAATGCGTCGCAACTCTCACAACGCGAGGGATCCATGGTGGAACGTGCGCAGGGCGAGACGCAACGTTCGGGCACTTCGCTGCCGCGGGAGCGGTTCAACAAGCGCCGAGGATTGCTCCTATTGACCGGTCTCTGCCTCGCAGGGCCGCTACACGCTCAGGCACAAGCCGCTGAGTGGCTCGCGAATCTCGAATTCCGGACGATCGGCCCGGTGACCATGAGCGGCCGAATCGTGGACATCGCGGTCAACGCGCTCGACTCCTATACCATATATATCGCGTCCGCCACGGGCGGCGTGTGGAAGACCACCAACAACGGCGTCACCTGGGACGCCGTTTTCGAGTATGAGGCGACACATTCGGTCGGTGACATCGCGGTACATCCCCGCGATACCAACATTGTGTGGGTGGGCACCGGCGAACGGGCCAACCGTCAGAGTTCGTCGTGGGGCGACGGGGTGTACAAATCGACTGATGGCGGAAAGACCTGGACAAACATGGGCCTCAGGGACTCGCATCACATCGGCCGGATTGTGCTGCATCCCTCGGACCCGAACACCGTGTACGTCGCGGCGATGGGGCACTTGTGGGGACCGAACGATGAACGCGGTCTCTACATGTCACTGGACGGCGGCCAG
>JBFIZG010000170.1:0-7266 GCA_041604955.1 Gemmatimonadales bacterium
CGACAAGCTGTTAATGCGTCCCGGATTCCGCCGCTGGGCCGTTCCGGCGCGGGCGCGGAATCCTTTCGGCGTCCGAGCGAGTGTCGCCGCCGCGTTGACGATCGTGTCTTCGGGCTGCGGTCCTGCGCCGCCGGCCGGCCCCGCGCCTGAGTCGCCGGCGGAAGCGTGTGTTGTTGGGACTCGATCGGTGGACGATGATGGACAAATCTCCATCGGCTTGACCGGGCGTGTGGATCCGGCAGACGCACCCGTGCCGCAGACCGAGAGCGAGCGTTTCGTGTTCCGGCTGCTATACGAGACCTTAGTCTCTGTCGACTGCGATGGCCGACTGCGTCCGGGTCTTGCCGAAGCTTGGCGGTCGGACACGCAAAACCGGGTCTGGACTTTCACACTCCGAGACGCCGCCGAGTTCTGGGACGGGGTCCGGGTGTCAGCACTCGATGTGATCTCGAGTTGGCGGGCGCGGCCGGGTGCGCGGGCGTTGGTCCGCGTGGATTCAGTTACCGTGCTCGGCGATCGGCTGCGCGTCGCACTGACGTCGCCAACCCCCTCGGCCGCGATGTTCGCGCATCCGGCGCTGGCAGTTGCCCGACGTGGTCCGGGCGCGGTGTGGCCGGCGGGAACGACACCGATCCGCGTGGAACTCGGGCCGGCCGCGAGTAGCGGGGTCGTGCGCATCCAGCCCGCCGGAGCGACCCGTCCATTGGTCGAGTTTGCGAGAGCATCCGTTGCCGACGAGCGTGACTTTCTGGATCGGGGTGTGGACGTATTGGTCACCGACCGACCGAGGACACTCGACTATGCGGCAACGCGGGCATCCGAGTTCAACGTCGTTCCGCTGCCGTGGAATCAGACGTACGTCGTGCTCGCTCCGCGGAGGATCCACGACCAACCGACGGGTCGGCTGCCCGATCGACTGTTGCACGACCTCGCGCGGGATGCCGTGCGTGTCAATGCACGCGCCGCCGAAGCTCCGTTCTGGTGGCTGGACGCGAGCCGGTGCGGGTTTGACACATCGACGCTCGGGGGTGGGGGTGCGGCCGAACCATCCACGAACGTGAGTCGCCGCATCGTCTACGGCACGCGCGATGACACGGCACGTGAAATCGCCGAGCGTCTGGTCGCGCTTGCCGGTTCGCCCGGTGACCGCCGGGATCTCGAGTCCATCGATTTTGCGTGGTCGGCACCTGCCGGTGCGATCTCGGCCACGGGGCTCGACGCCACACGGTTCAGTGCGTCCCTCCGGGCGGGCGCCGAGTTGGGATACGTCATTCCCTTGCCGCGGGTTGTCTTGAACGCCTGCGCAGAGACATTGGCGATCCTCGGGCGGGCGCCCTGGTTGCTGTCGGCACCTCACGACGCCGGCACTGCGTTGACGCGCGCGTTGGTTCCGTTGGTTGACGTTCGTCTGCATGCCGTACTCCGTCGGGAACGCGTGAGCGCGACGGCGGATTGGGACGGCACGCTCCGGGTCGTCGTGCCATGACATTTCGCACCAGGCTGCTCGTGGCGTTGCTCGCGGCCGGTGTCGTCCCAATCGTGGTATTGGGAGTCGGTGTGCGTTCGGTCATGACCGAGCGGGCGATCGAGCAGTCACGCCAACGTGTGGCGTCGCTCGTCACGGTGATTACGGAGGATATCGAGCGGCAGCGCTTGGCGCTCGGGCAGCGGCTTTCCAGCCTGCGGAGTTCACTCCTCCAAGACAACCGGTTCCGTCTTGGCGCCGTGCAGAGTTCGCCGTCACAACGTTCCTATCTGTTGGACTACGCGGGGAATGCAATGCGACTGGCAGGGCTCTCGATGTTGCAGATTCAAGATGCGGATGGCACCATCTTGAGTTCGGGTCACTTTCGCAACGAATATGGTCGTCTAGAAGCGGACTTGGCGTCGCAGATCGCCGCGACTGCCGGAGGCATGGCGGTCGTGGTTGCGCGAACGCCCGAAGGACCGTTTCTCGTGCTGGCCAGAACGGACTCCGTCCGTGTGGGCGGACGGGTGTTCGCGATCGTCGGTGGGATCTCGCTCGAACGCGAGTTCCTCGATAGGCTCGCCCGCGACGACGATCTCGCGGTGTCGTACGTGTACAGCGAAGGAGTGCTTCCGTCCCGCGCCGATCTCGAGATACGGACCGACGAGGGGAACGCGCCCGACGAGATCGTGGCAGAAATCGAACTCCCGTTCGTATCCAGCGACCCGGACACGCGGAGTCCGGCGGCGTCCAAGATCGTGGTGACGCAGTCGCGGGCCCCGGTCGCCGCGCTCCGGCGGAGTATCAACGCATGGATTGCCATCGCCGTCGCCGTGACGGGAACGTTGGCGCTCGTGTTGGCCGGTTGGCTCTCGGGCCGACTGGCGAGACCCCTCGCGGCACTGGCGCGAAAAACCGACCAGGTCGATGTGGATCGACTCGACGTTTCGTTCGAGAGCGAGCGGAAAGACGAGATCGGCCAGCTTTCTCGTGTGCTGGGGGCGATGACGGAGCGGCTCCGCATGAGCGCCACCAAGCTCAAGGGCGCGGAGCGACGCGCCACGGTGGGTGATCTCGCTCGCCAGTTGAACCACGACATCAAGAACGGACTCATGCCGATTCGAAACGTCTTTCGGCACCTTGCAGAGGTCGCCGAATCGCAACCCGGAGAACTGGGGACGATCTTCGCCGAGCGGCGACAGACGGTGGAATCGAGCATGACGTATCTCGAGAATCTCGCGACCAACTATGCGCGGCTCACACCGAACATCGATACCAAGCCGTGCGATGTGAATGCGGCGATCGAGCAGGCCGTTCGCTCGTTGGGCGGCGGCCCCAGCCGGCTGCAACTCGAACTAGCGCGCGCACTGCCTCCGGTCTTGGCCGACACGGTCGTGCTCCGACGAATTATCGAGAATCTCGTCGGGAACGCGCTCGACAGTTTGGGGTCGGAACCGGGCACGGTCACGGTCTCTACAGAGTTGATCGACAGCGGTGAACATCGGTTCGTCGTTCGCATGACTATCGTCGACACCGGCTCGGGTATGACGGCCGAGCAGTTGGATCGAGCGTTCGACGATTTTTACACGACTAAGGAAGGCGGCAGCGGGCTCGGGCTGCCCATCGTTCGTCGGCTGGTGCTGGACCTGAACGGAACGCTTCGCGTCGAGAGCGAGCCGCGTGTGGGGACGCGGTGCATAGTCGAGCTGCCAGTGGGGGAGTAGACGTTGAATGACAGGTTTTCGGTGACAAGTAGTTAGCGGAGCCGCCACCGAACGCCGGGAGAGAAGTACACAGTACAACGTACAGAGTGCACGGTACACCTAGCACCTAGCACCTAGCACCTAGCACCTAACACCTAGCACCTAACACCTAGCACCTAACACCTAACACCTATGCCCATGATTCTCATAGTCGATGACGTCGCCCCCATGGCCCAGCAGTACGCGTATGACGTGAAGCGAGTCGGCGGTTTCGATACCATGGTCGCGCACGATGGGAACGAGGCGTTGGACGTGTTACAACGGGAGGCCGTGGACTGTGTGGTGCTCGATCTGGAGATGCCGGGTCTGGACGGCTTTGGCGTGCTCCGGGCGTTACGAGAACGGGGAGCGGATACACCGGTGATCGTCTACACGGGTACGGGGAACTACGACCGCTGTATCGAGGCGATCAAGCTGGGGGCGTATTCCTTTATAGATAAAGCCGAACCCATGGAACGTGTCGTTCGAGAGATCGCAAACGCGTTGGAGCGGGGGCAGCTCGTGTCCCAGGTCAAGATGCTGAGACGCCAGTTGGTCGCTGACAGCGCGTTACGAGGAACCAGTCAGCCGATGGAAGATCTACGCGAGGCGATCGCACGCGTTGCGAAGATTCCGAGTCCCGTGTTGATCGTGGGGGAGAGTGGATCGGGCAAGGAGCTGGTCGCGCGGGACCTCCACCGTTCGGGTGCAAATCCGGACGCACCCTTTGTTGCCATCAACTGTGCGGCGCTTCCCGAGTCATTAGTGGAAAGCGAGTTGTTCGGTCACGAGCGGGGTGCGTTCACGGGCGCGCACGCCATGCGAAAGGGCGCGTTCGAAGCCGCCGGAGACGGTACGTTGTTTCTCGACGAAATCGGAGAGCTGCAAATGCCAGTGCAGGCGAAGCTCCTGCGGGTCTTGGAACAACGCCAGCTGTCGCGTGTCGGTGGGAACCGGATCGTGCCTATCCGCGCCCGAGTCATCGCCGCGACCAACCGAGATCTCGACCACGAGGTGGAGGCCAACCGATTTCGCCAGGACCTCTACTTCCGGCTCAATGTTCACGTGCTTCTGGTGCCGCCCCTGAGAGATCGCCGCTCGGATGTTCCGGATCTGGTCCGGTACTTTCTCGCCGACACGTGCGACCGGTTCGGGATGCGACCGAAGCAGATCGATGCAGCGGCCTTGGACTCGCTCGAGGCCTACGAATGGCGCAAGAACAATGTCCGTGAGCTCCGAAACGCCGTCGAGCGAATGGTCATCGCCACCGACGACGACCTCATTCGGAGCGAACACGTTCCCAGGGAGGTTCGGGGCGGCCCCACCGACCCGCCCGAGAACGTTTCGCGGTCCTTCAAGGATCAAAAAGCCGAGGCGGAACGGCGCATCTTGCTGCAGGCGCTGAAGCAAAACGACTGGCACATTACCAGGACGGCCAAGGTTCTGGGTCTGGCCGATCACGCAAGTCTTCTCAAGATCATGAAACGGCACGATCTCGAAAAACCCGACTAGATCGTCCTCCCCCTTTCCACGCTCACCAATGTGTCCATTTGAACACGTCGACCAATGTCCGTTCGTGTTCGATCGGACACAATCAGCGGTGTGGAATGTCGTTCGCCGGAGCCGTTCTGTCACATAACTCATTGAATAACATATAGTTACTGTTACTCCTCCAAATCTCGGTTGGGTGGCAAACCGCTTGCGCTATAGGGGTCTCGACAGTGGACGCCACAACGCGCCAGCGGCGCACATCCAAGGAGGAGGAAATGAACTACCGAACCAGATATCTCAGTTTGCCGGAAAAGGTGGGAAGGGGAGCGGTGCTTGCCCTGTGGGTGGTGTTTTACCTCGCGCTGTACGGATGCGGCGTCCCGGACGACTCGGAGCGCGCGGCAGAGGCGCGAAAGTCCGAGATGCAGGTTCGCGCCGCCGTCGCACAGAAGCGGGTGGCTACGCCGCCGGTCACTCCCGTCCAACGGGAAGAGCCACGCGACGCACCCGTCGCACCCGCGGAGCCCGAGACGACGGATGGTCGCGTCGTCACGTTCGATGAGGCGTATGACGCATACAAGAACGAGGAATACACGGACGCCGTTACGCTGTTCGACCGCTACGTTCGCGAGAATCCGGCGAATCCGTGGGGCCACTATATGGTTGGGCTCTCGCAGTGGAAGGCCGGTGCGCTGGAGGAGGCGGAACGCGCGTTCGAGAAGACGCTGGAGTTGGACCCGTCGCACGTGAAGAGTCTGCTCAATTTGAGTCGCGTCTTGTTAGATGCAGACCGTCCGGAGGACGCGCTCGAACAGGTGGATGCCGCGCTCGACATCGAACCGATGTCGGGTGACGGGTTACGCCTCCTCGGCAGAGCACTGTACGCCGTGGGCGACGTCTCCGGTGCGATCGACGCGTACGAAGAGGCGGTGATGGTCGACGACGTCGATGGGTGGTCGATGAATAACCTCGGCTTGATCTTCATCGAGCAAGGCCGTCATGACGATGCGCTCTTGCCTCTCGCCCGCGCTACACAGGTTCGGACCGACGTTCCCGCATTCTTCAACAATCTGGGGATTGCGTTGGAGCGGACGGGCCGGTTCGTCGCCTCAGCGGAGGCGTATCGGCGGGTCATCGCGCTCGACGAAACGTACGCCAAAGCCATGGTCAATCTGTCACGGGTGGACGGACGCGAGGACGACCCGTCGGCAGAGGTCGTCGATCTCACGGTGCTCGCCGAGCGGTTTCTCGCCAATATCGAACAGCGTCGTCAGATGGCGATAACGGCTTCCCTTCCCGAACCTGAAACGATCGATACAGCAGTGGTTCCGCAGCCCGAGATCGAAGCCGACGCGCCCGATTCGGTGACAGCCGACTCCGTTCATGGGACGGTCACGACGCCGGAGAAGAAGGAAGGAAACGGGACACGGTAGCATTCATGCTCTACCGTTGTCTCCCGGAGTGACGAGGCGGGTCCTGACCCGCCTCGTTTTTTTGCTAGAGGATGACGATGGACTTGTTGCGGGGCTGTTCTGCCGGGTCGTGGTCGCTCTGTGCCGGGAGCGGCGCGCCGAGTTGGATGAGTTTCTCGGCGGCTTGTGGGTTCATCGGCTTCGCGAAGTAGTATCCCTGCGCATACTCACAGTGGAGTTCGCGTAGCCGTTCGAGATGTCGTTTTTCTTCGACGCCCTCCGCCACGACCGGGAGTCCCAAATCCTGCGCCAACCCGATGATGTTCCGCACGATCTCCGGATCGTCGGATCTGTTCCCGAGATCTTTGATAAACGATCGGTCGATCTTCAGCGCGTCGATGGGAAATTGCGTCAGGTTGCTGAGCGACGAGTATCCCGTTCCGAAGTCGTCCATATGAACCTTGACGTTCAGGTTCTTGAGTTCTCCGAGCGTGGGGTACCCGAGCTCCGTACTCTGCATGATGTCGGTTTCGGTGAGCTCGAGGTGGAGCAACTCCGGCGCGAATCCGGTTTCCTCGACGGCCGACCGAACCTGCGCGACGATGTCGGGGGCCATGAACTGCTTTGCAGAGAGATTGACACTCAACGTCAGGGGCGGGTCGGGAGCGTGGGTGGCGATCCACGCACTCATCTGCCGGCACGCTTCGACCAGGATCCACCAACCCATCGGGACGATCAGCCCCGTTTCTTCCGCAGTTGGAATGAAATCGCGGGGTGGCAGGACTCCGCGAGTCGAATGCTGCCACCGCATGAGCGCTTCGAATCCCGCCAGGGTGCTGTCGGCGATGTTTACGATGGGTTGGTAGTGCGCGATGAACTCGTGCTTCTCCAGTGCCATTCGGAGATCGGTCTCCAAGCGGAGGCGTTCCACTGCTCGGTCACGCATGGCAGGAACGAATATCTCGTGACGCGCTTTCCCGCCGGATTTCGCTCGATACAGGGCCGTATCCGCGTCCCGGAGGATCTCTGCCGGGTCGTCATAACGTTCCTCGGCGAGAACGATCCCGATGCTGGCGGAGGGGAAGACCCGCATCCCATTCAACGTGAACGCGCCAGAAAGCTGCTCGTAGATCCGGTTGGCGAACGCCGTCGC
>JBFIZG010000171.1:0-7259 GCA_041604955.1 Gemmatimonadales bacterium
GCAGGATATCGTGAACGGCGCCCACGTGCTTTTGGGGACAATGCTGAGTCTAGACGACCTCGAACTCTAGCCGCACTCGCCCTCACCTCTCGGGCGCCTCACCTCACGAATATGTGTGACCCCCGTCACCGAGACAACTGACTGCGTACACTACTAGTAAGGAATGCTGTTCAACTCGTTGGTGTTTGCTGTTTTCCTTCCTCTCGTCTTTTCCGTCTACTGGTTCGCCCTCAGCCGACATCTCAGACTCCAAAACCTCTTCCTCCTTGTCGCGAGCTATGTGTTTTATGGCTGGTGGGACTGGAGGTTTCTCTCACTAATCTTCTTGAGCTCCGCCGTCGATTACGCGGTGGGAGTGCGGCTCGCCGGCGCCACGCGCCTCATGAGCCGACGTCTCCTTCTCGCGACCAGCTTGACCGTGAACCTCGGTGCGCTTGGCTTCTTCAAGTATTTCGACTTCTTTGCGGACTCGTTCACCGACTTGATCGGTGCCGTCGGATTCCAGGCTCATCCGTTCACGCTCAACGTCATCCTTCCGGTCGGGATCAGTTTTTACACGTTTCAGACCCTCAGCTACACGATCGACGTGTATCGCGGCAAGATCGAGCCCACGCGTGATCCAATTTCGTTCTTCGCATTCGTGAGCTTCTTTCCCCAACTCGTTGCTGGGCCCATCGAACGCGCGTCGAATTTACTACCGCAGTTCCAGCGCGTCCGTCGGTTCGATGCCGACGCAGCTTCGGACGGGACGCGGCAAATTCTCTGGGGGCTGTTCAAGAAGATCGTTGTCGCCGATACCTGCGCGGGCTATGTCAACGACATCTTTGCCAACTACCAGTCGCTCGAACCCGGCGCTCTGCTGCTCGGCGCGGTCTATTTTGCGTTCCAAATCTACGGTGACTTCTCGGGCTATTCAGATATCGCCATCGGCACGGCACGGCTGTTCGGATTTCGGCTCATGCGGAACTTCGCGTATCCGTACTTTTCGCGAGACATTGCCGAGTTCTGGCGTCGTTGGCACATCTCCCTGTCGAGCTGGTTCCGAGACTATCTGTACATCCCAATGGGTGGAAGCCGCGTATCGCGAGACAAGGCGATCCGCAACATTCTCATCGTGTTCGTCGTGAGCGGATTTTGGCACGGCGCCAATTGGACCTTTCTCGCCTGGGGCCTCCTGAACGGCCTGTACTTCATTCCACTGTTTCTTCGCTCGCGAAATCGAAAGCACCTCGATGTGGTGGCTGCGGGTCGCGTGCTGCCCACTTTCCATCAGGGTGCCCAGATGCTGAGTACCTTCGCGCTAACCGTTGTGGCGTGGATCTTCTTTCGCTCACCGTCCATCGGTGATGCACTACAGTATCTGGCCCGGCTGTTCTCCCCTCGTGTAGCATATTTACCAAGCGAGTACCTCGGGGCCCTCCCGATCGTGCTGTTCCTCGTCGGATGGGAGTGGATGCAGCGGGACAAGCAGCACGGTCTGGCGATCGAACGGACCGGTGTCGTATGGCGTCAAATGGCGTACGTTGGCCTCACTACGCTCGTCGTGTGGTTTTTCCGCGGCGAACAAACGTTCATCTACTTCCAGTTCTGACATGACACGATTCTTGAGGCGAGTGGTCGTAACCGCCGCGGTGTTCGTTGCCTACTTGGGGATCGGTACCGCCTTGAACCACGCGCTGTTTCGCACAGATCGCTACGAGGTTCCAGCCAACACCAAGGTGCTCATCGCAGGTGACTCGCACCCTCGGCGGGCGCTGAATCCAGCGGTCATTGACGGAAGCGTCAACGTGAGCCAAGACGCCGAGCCATACTTCATCACGTATTACAAGCTGAAGAACATTCTCGAGTCAAATCCGGAAATCGAAGCCGTCGTGTTGGGTTTCGCGCACCACAATCTCTCGAGCTTCAACGATCAGAAGCTGCGAGCACAGCCCTGGGCAAGTGCGATGTTTCGTCGATACTACCCGGTCGTGCCATGGCGGGACATCAATCACGTCGAGGTCGATGTCGTGTCACAATTTCTCGCTGCCGTCCGTTACACCATGCTGCCGAACAAGCGGTACCTCATGAACCTCGCGAAACGACTGAGGACCGGTGGTCGTGGTTCACATCCGTATGTGGGAGCATTCGCACACGGGAAAGGCAACACCTTACGAGAAGCACGCCCTCATCGAAATCTGACGCGACACTATTGGGTGGGGCCCGCACTCGCGGAGCCGTCTGCCGTGTCACTGACCTATCTCGAGCGTATTGTCCGGTTGACGGAAGACCGCGACGTGATACTCCTGCTGGCCACCACCCCGCTGCATGAGGAGTACGCCAAGCGTATACCCGGCTCGATTCGCTCGGTGTTCGAAGCCACGAAGACCCGGTACGAAGCGCAGGGGATCGTGATCGTCGATGCCTCGGACTACGCCCTCCCACCCGACCACTTCCACGATTCGGATCACGTGAACGCCGCCGGCGCCGCTGTCACGTCAGCGATCTTCGACCGTCGCCTTCGAGAAGCAATGGATGATTGAGGGGCCTGCCCACGTCGCTATATTTCGGTAGTCACTCAAGAAACGGTCTCGACGGTGAAGTCCCATCGAACGACCGGCACCGAATGGAGCACTGGGTCCCAGCCCCACCCAGCGCTTGCGGACGAACACCGGCAAACGCTCCTTCGCCTTGCACGACTCGTACTCGGTGAGTTCCTCGAACGCGGTACGGTTCCCGAATGCCGCACGGACGTCACTGCCCTCCTCGAGCCGCGCGCGACGTTCGTCACTCTCACGCGCCGTGCCTCCGGGGAGCTTCGCGGCTGTCGGGGAGAGTGCCCGGCTCGTAGACCGCTTGTCGAGTCGGTCGCCCGAATGGTCGTCGCATCGGCCACGGATGATCCACGATTCCAGCCCCTGACGGCCGGAGAGCTGCCGGATACCCGAATCGAAATCAGCGCGCTGACGCCACTCGAACCGATCCAACCGGAAAACATCGTCGTTGGACGTCATGGCCTCGTGATCAGCTCGGCCGGATCGTCGGGTCTGTTGTTGCCACAGGTTCCCGTGAGCCAGGGATGGGATCGGCTCGCGTTTCTGGACGGGCTCTGTGAGAAGGCGGGACTCCCCTCATGCGACTGGCAGCGCGACGACATCTCGCTCTATGGGTTTGAGGCGGAGGTCTGGAGAGAATCTGAATGACGCCGAACCACTGTAGATACTTTCATGATGCTTTCATTCGTTCCAACGCGCGACCTGGTAGCTTGGGACGAGAGACGATCAGGCAGACCTCCGACCTGTGAGGATACCACCATGCCGGTAAGAACACTCAAGAGGTTCCTAGACGATCACAAGATCAAGTACGTGACGATCAAACACTCCCCGGCGTTTACGGCCAAGGAGATCGCGGCGTCGGCGCACGTGGCGGGAAAAGACCTCGCAAAGACGGTGATGATCAGGGTGGACGGGAAGATGGCGATGGCAGTGCTTCCGAGCACGCTCAAACTCGATTTCCACGTGGTGCGTGAGGCTCTCTCAGCGAAGGACGTGGAACTCGCGACCGAGCTGGACTTCAAAAGCCTCTTTCCCGACTGCGACGTTGGCGCTATGCCTCCGTTCGGCAATCTGTACGATATGGAGGTCTTCGTCGATGAAACGCTCACCGAAGACGAAGAAATCGCCTTCAATGCGGGCACGCACACCGAATTGGTGAAGCTGTCGTATCGCGACTTTGAGCGCCTGGTCAAGCCCACCGTGGTCCGGCTCGCTGCGCTGGTGGGCTAGCGGTCGTCGGATCGCCACAGCGCCAAAACGGCGGCGGCCAGTCACGCACGCTTCAACCATCGGTCACGGGACGGCCGCCTGAATGACCGCCGGGTCGAAGGTCGTCCTGGTTGGATGCGGGCACACCCACGTACAGGTTCTTCGGACGCTCCGGTCGAACTCCGATCTCGGCCGAAACCTCACGGTCGTGGTCGATGAACCCACGACGATTTATTCGGGAATGGTTCCGGGGTTCGTAGCCGGCCAGTACGGGGCGGTTGACATCGAGATCGACGTGCCAGCGCTCGCCCATGCGTCGAGAGCAGAGCTTCTCGTATCGGCGGCCGTCGGAATCGATCTCAGCCAAAGGACCATCACCCTGGAGAACGGCGGTCGGGTCGATTACGACGTCGCATCGTTCGACGTCGGCGCCGCCGTTGCCGGGACCGCCACACCCGGGTTTGAAGAGCACGTCTTGCCCGTTCGGCCCATGGCTCACTTCGTTCGGCGCATCTCCGACATGATCGACACCGCATGGCGCGAGCCATCCAACGCCACCGTACGAGTCACCATCGTGGGAGGTGGAGCGGCAGGTGTCGAACTTGCGTTCGCCCTGAATCATCGTCTGTCACAGAGTAATCGCACACAAGCCAAGGTGACCGTCATCGAGGCCGGCATCCGCATCCTGCCTGAGTATCCGAACGCATTGGTTCGTCGCCTCGAGCGACGAGCGGCCAAACGGGGCATCGACTTCCGGCTTGGCTGCGAGGTGATCGCCGTGGAGCGTGACGCGACCGTTCTCCAAACCAGTGAACGCGTCCGCCACGACCATGCAATTTGGGCTGCCGGCGCCGCGAGTCAGTCGCTCTTTCGAGACTCGGGACTGTCGACCGACAAACGGGGATTCGCTCGCGTCCGCCCGACACTACAAGCTGAGGACCACGGGAACATCTTCGCCGCCGGTGACTGCGCGGCGCTCATCGGGTACCCCCTGACGCCAAAGGCCGGGGTATTTGCCGTCCGGCAGGCCCCCGTGCTCGCGCACAATCTCCGCGCCGCGCTTGCCGGCACGCCATTTCGGGAGTACAGACCCCAACGTGAGTTTCTCACCCTGCTCAACCTCGGGGATGGTACCGCAATTGGAACCAAATGGGGTCGGATCGCAGAAGGCCGCTGGGTAATGAAGCTCAAGGACTGGGTCGACCGACGTTTCGTAGAACGGAGATGAGACGTTCAACGTTGGATTGTTCCTCGACGAACAAGACGCTGGACGCACGACGCAGGACGCGAGCCGTTCGATGTTGGACGTTGGACGTGGATGTTGGACGTTGGACGTTGGATGTTCGTCTCACGCCGTCGCCTCTCGGAGACTCGCGAGGTGTGCGTCTGTCAGACCTCCCATCTCAAAGAGCGATACACCGGATGCCCCAGCGGCCCTGGCCGTCCGTACCGCTTCCGCGAGGTCGTCGGGCGCTAGGCTGGGAAGGTACAGTCCCGTGTAGAGTGGCGCCGATCCGTGAAGGGCGGCGACGCCTTCCCGTGTCGCGGCGCCCACCCAGGGTACCGTCTCATCGTAGAAGTTGTGGTAGACCATGGGAAAAAACGCGTCCAAGGGCCAACGTTCCCAGTCTTGCCGCACCAACGTCCGGGCGATGGTAGGTGTCGGGAACACGGCAGCGGAGATCCGCTTGCCCCGGTCGCGCACGGCATCAGCGAGTATCCGGACCACCTCCGTGACGCTGTTCCACCGGAACTCCCGCCAAGCGACGTTGCTCGACGGGTCGCGCAGCGCCATCGGATCGACACCCGTTTCGGCCGAGAAGGTCTGACGACAGACGTCGCAGTAGCAGTAATCGAATTCCGGATACTCCCGGTCCTGGACGAGATCGTATCGCGACCAGAGACCAACCGGAAGAATGACGTCGGAATGTCGAATGTAGTCGAGATGGACCCCATCGATTGAAGGGTCCTCGGCGATCTGTTCGACGACTCCTTTCAAGTACGCACGTACCGGTGAGCGGGTCGGACAGACCCATCGGTAGTAATTGACGTACGGCGGCTGGTCGAGCGTGGACTCGCCGTTGCGATTGACCGTAAACCACTCGGGGTGGTTTTCCTTCGCCCACGAATCGCCATTCCGGTTGAGGATCCAGCTCCACCGATGGACCTCGAGCCCGGCCGATCGCGCGGCTTCAACGGGGGTGGGTTCGTTTCCGGAGATCAGTACGCCACGAATGTTGGCGTGCCAAATCCGTTGGAATCGGTCGCGCCACTCGTCGCTCGTCAGCTCATTGTTGCCGTGCACCCACGTCCAGAGTCTGAAATCACGGGACGGAGGACGCACCCCACACCCCATCAGCCCGACCGGGATGATCCCAAGCCCGAGCGTCGCGGCGCTCGCACTCTGAAAAAAGTCGCGTCGGTTCATCGACGATCGACACCTCCGCCGGAGAATGCCGCATCCGTCACCGGGACGGTCAGGGCTATCAATCTTAGCATGCAACCCCTGATCCCGCCGGTCGCCCAAACAAAGCGCCGCTCGCCGCCGTCCGGTGGCTATCGCGCCGACCGCATCGATGCCCTAAGATTCGCGGATGCTTACATGGATCGGCATCGCGGTCTGCCTCAGTCAATCCGCCCTCTTCTCAGGGCTGAACCTGGCCCTGTTTGGGGTAAGTTGGCTCCGTCTCGAGGTCTTGGCGGCAACAGGCGACGGTGATGCTAAGCATTTGCTGGCGCTCCGAAAAGACTCCAACTTCCTTTTGACGACCATTCTGTGGGGTAACGTGGGCGCGAATGTGCTGCTCACGCTGTTGTCGGATTCCGTTCTCGCGGGCGGCTCTGCGTTCCTATTCTCGACATTCGTTATCACCTTTGGCGGCGAAATCGTGCCTCAGGCCTACTTTTCGCGGCACGCGTTGGCCGTGGCCGGTCGGCTGTGGCCGGTTCTCCGCTTCTATCAATTCCTGTTGTTTCCGCTCGCCAAACCGACCGCCTTGCTGCTCGACCGGTGGCTGGGACGCGGCGGAATCGAGTACTTCCGCGAGAAGGAGATGCACGAGGTTCTCCGCCGTCATGTGGCGTCACTGGACTCGGACGTCGACAAGGTCGAGGGGCTTGGCGCCCTCAACTTCCTGTCCCTCGACGATCTTCCGGTATCGGAGGAGGGGGAACCCGTGAGCCCGGCAAGCATCGTCGCGCTGCCGGAACAGGCGGGACGGCCGGTCTTTCCCGACATCGCCCGGCACGCGGAAGACCCCTTCGTCCGGAAGATCGAGGCATCGACTCACCATTGGGTCGTCATCGTCTCCGAACGGGACGGAGAGCCGCTGCTGGCCGTCGATGCCGACGCGTTTATCCGGGCGGCCCTCCTGGGCAAAGGCACGTTCAACCCCTACGCGTTTTGCCATCGGCCGATCGTGGTGCGCGACCCGAAGGTGACGCTGGGCGAAGTCATGCCCCGTCTCTACGTGAGAGCCGAAGACGCGGAAGACGACGTCATCGATCACGACGTCA
>JBFIZG010000172.1:0-7123 GCA_041604955.1 Gemmatimonadales bacterium
GCCGACTGACGACTGGGTAAACAGCGTCCGCTTGATTCGGGCGGCCGTGAAGTCCTCGGACGGGACAAACGTGGTGTCGGATTCCACGACATCGATGCTGGTTACGTCGCCGGTATGCACCTGCAAGAATCCCAACTCGTATCGACCTGCCTGACCCCCTAAGCGCGCACCATACCGAATGGGTATCGGGTTTCCTGAATTGAGTCCGATATTCCGACTGAAGAACGGCGTCACGCCGTTTCTCGGCGCGAAGGAGAAGACGCCAGATCCCTCGAGGAAAAAGTCTCGTTGCTCGGGGAACCGAAGGGGGAACCGCGTGAGGTTCACCCGCCGCTCGTCGACTTCGACTTCTGCGAAATCGGTATTCACCGTTATCGCCGTCCTGAGGCTCGACGTGACGTTGTACGACAGATCGAGACCGGCGTCCGTCGGAAAATCGGTTGGGTCGACGCCGGTGACGGTTGCATCGAGCACCGGAGTGTTGCGCCACCCGGTCACCACGTAGGGCGTGACCTCCAACCCCATCCCCTGGGACATCCCCTGGAGCCCGGAGATGTCTCCTGCGTGGACGGGTCGGGTGAGCTGCTGGTTACGGCGATGACCGGTCCAAAGTGATTCTTCGTTCTTTCGCCGAACGGTACGCTGAAAGTTGATGCCCCACGTGTCCTGGCTCGGATTGAAATTGAGAGTTCGGAATGGGATCTCGATTTCGGCCGACCACCCGTCGGGGCGACGGGCCACCCGCGCATTCCAGATGCCATCCCAGGACTTGTTGACCCCGAATCCAAAACCACCACGGCCTCCGCCCCCGCCGATCAGGCCGTCCCCTCGCAAGCCGGCCGGGTTGATCTCGAAGAAGTAGCCGGTTCGGCCGTCATGAAACGTGTCGAGGATCCACATGAAGCGGTCGTCGCTGAAGAGACCAGCGTCTCGCTCCTTCTGGAACGCCAGAATGCCCTCGGGCTCGGAATCATACAGAATCGCCCCGATGTACAGGCTGTTGGCGTCGTAGACGATGTACACTTCCGTCTGCTCGGTGGGCTCCTCCCCTTCGAGAGGATCTCGCTGGGTGAATCCCGTGGCCGGGCCGGCCTTTCGCCAAGCACTCTCGTCCACACGACCATCGAGCTGGATGATCTCGTCCCCAACTAGCCGGTATGCCGTCATCGTTCGGGTCTCGTCGCCGTTTGACGACTGCGCCGAGAGGGCGCCAGTAGCCAGCAGCGTGGAGATCAATGCCGCGAACGAGACACGGCGTGCAAAACGGTAGTGAAATCCGGTCACTCGAAACCCCGGCCTGTGGTTGAATTCCTGCGGCTCGCGACGTCAACCCTGACGCGCCATATCCTTAAGAATACGCAGGAAGTCGAGCCGACGTTGAGTCGGTTACGGGAGAGCCGCTTCGAGCAGTCGTGCGACGTGAACCGCCTGCCGGCCCGTTCCATCGGCGATCTGGTGGCGGCAACTGACCCCGTCGGCGATGACCCAGGAGTGCACGGGCGCTTTCCGAACTGCGGGCAATAAATCCAGTTCGGCCATCTGCATCGACAACTCGTAGTGCTCGGCTTCATACCCAAACGACCCCGCCATGCCACAGCAGCCCGATTCGATAGTCTGAACGGTCAGCTCCGGAACGAAGCCCAACACGCGTTCGACGGCGCCCATGAGGCCGAACGCCTTCTGGTGACAGTGTCCGTGCAACAACGCGGTGGCGGGTGAGACAGGTGAAAGCACCAGGTTCAGGTGACCGGCGTCGGCTTCTCGCACCAGGAATTCTTCGAACAAGAACGCGCGCTCCGCCAACACATCGGCCTCTGAACCGGGCGTGTTCACGAGAAATTCGTCCCGAAGTGTGAGGAGGCAAGAGGGCTCGAGGCCCACCACCGGGATGCCGCGGATCGCCAGCGGAACGAGGGCCTCCATGAGACGCTCGGCTTCGGCTCGGGCGTGATCCACCAGACCGGCGTTGAGAAACGTGCGCCCGCAACAAAGCGGTCTCGAACCCGAGGTTGCCGCGGGGACGATTACGTTGTAGCCGGCACGTTCGAGCACACGTTTGGCGGCGCGGGCGTTCTCCGGCTCGAAATACGTATTGAACGTGTCGACGAACAACACGACGTCTCGGGCCGCTCCCTTGTCCACCACCGTATGATGAGACGCCGTCGTCTCACGAAACCAGTCGCGCCGCCACTCGGGCAACGGTCGCTTAGCTGTGTACCCCAAGAGACGTTCGCTCAACGATCGGAGCAGCGGCACGGTATCGCGGGCGTTGGCGAGAAACCGGAGGCGGGCGGCCCACGGAGCGTAACGCGGCAAGTACGCGGTCAGGCGGTCGCGCAACGAGCGCCGGCGGTGCCGATAGTGGTGGTGCAGCACCTCGGTCTTCATCCGTGCCATGTCGACGCCCGCCGGACATTCCCGCCGACAGGCCTTGCAACCGACACAAAGATCCATGGTCCGATACAACTCATCGGATGCGAGCGCATCGGCGCCGAGCTGTCCGGTCAGGGCCAACCGCAACGAGTTGGCGCGGCCTCGCGTCACGTGCTGCTCGTCCCGGGTGACACGGTACGACGGACACATGACGCCGCCGGAAAGTTTCCGACACGCGCCGTTGTTGTTGCACATCTCCACCGCGCCGGTAAAGTCGCCCCAGTCCGACCAGTCGAGCGCTGAACGCGGATGCGCGGGTCCGTAATCGGGCCCGTACCTGAAGAGGGTCCGGTCGTCCATCTTCGAGGAGTTGACGATCTTGCCCGGATTGAACAGACCGGCGGGGTCGAAACAGCCCTTGACCTCCTCGAAAGCTCTTACGAGGGCCGTGCCCAAGGCTGGCTCCAAGAACTCCGAACGGACGAGGCCGTCGCCGTGTTCTCCGGAGTGCGACCCCCCGAAGTGTCGCACGACCTCATGCACCTCGGAAGCGATGGCGCGCATCGTTTCGACGTCGGAGGCATCCTTGAGATCGAGGGCCGGACGGACATGGAGGCACCCGACCGACGCGTGCGCGTAAAAGGTGCCCGTCGTGCGGTGCCGCCCGAAGATTTCGCCGAGACGGTCCGTATACTCCGCCAGATGCTCGAGCGGTACCGCGCAATCCTCGACGAACGAAACCGGTTTTCTGGTGCCCTTCATCGACATCACGATGTTGAGACCGGCCTTTCGCACGGCCCAGATTTCTGCTTGGAACGCCGGATCGTCGGCGTCAACGACGGCGTTGGGAAACCCCAGGTCGGCCATCGCATCGTTGAGCCGTCGAAGATCGCGGAGCACCTCGTCTCGCGTATCGGCCGAAAACTCTACCAACAAGAGGGCTGCGGGCGAGCCACGAACGAACCTCGTCAGCGCGTCACGGAATGTTGCGTTTTTTCCGGCGAGGTCGAGCAGCGTCCGGTCGACCAACTCGACGGCAGTGGGATCCAGGGTCACGATGTGCTGCACACTGTCCATCGCCTGGTGGAGCGTGGGAAAGTGACATACGCCGAGCGCACGGTGCGGCGGGAGCGGTTGAAGCGCGAGCTCGAGACCAGTGAAAAACGCCAGCGTCCCTTCGGAGCCAACCAGGAGCTCCGCCATGTTGTGGCCTTCGAGCGAAACGCGATGGAGGTTGTAGCCTGCGACGTTTCGGAGGACCCGGGGCACGCGCTCGTCCAGTTCGTGCCGTTCTCGGGCGTATACTGCGCGTACGCGACCCACGAGCTCCCGGTATCGTGGAGACGCATTGGCCAAGTCGGCAAGCGCCGGAGGCGTCGCACCGAAATGCGACTCCGTGCCATCGATTAGCAACGCGTCGATCCCACGCACGTTGTCGGCCATGATGCCGTACCGAATGGAACGGGCGCCTGCGCTGTTGTTGCCCGCCATACCGCCGAGCGTCGCCTGGGCGGCGGTGGCGACATCGACGGGAAAAAAGAGACCCTTGGAACGAAGCTGCGCGTTCAGCTGGTCCAGCACGACACCGGGTTCGACGCGCACGGTCTTTTGGTCTTCGTCGATGTCCCCGATCGTCGTCAGATACTTGCTCGTATCGATGACCAGAGCCCGGCCGACAGTCTGACCGGCCTGGGAGGTGCCCGCCCCGCGGGGCAAGACGGGCACCCCCTCCTCGGCGGCGATGGCGAGCGCAGCGATGACGTCCGTCTTATTCCGCGGCACCAGGACCCCAATGGGTTCGATCTGGTAGATGGACGCGTCGGTGCTGTACCGGCCGCGCGTGAACCGATCAAACAAGACCTCGCCCTCTACTGCGCGGGCGAGTCGTTCTGCAAGGTGGCGATCGCCGACGGCAATGTTGGAATCGGCCACGTGATGTTGCGACGCGGTCACCAAATTGACATCTCGTGCAGTCGGGTTCCTATTCAGGCACACTTGTGAGACGGGGACGAAGGAAGGTAACTGCCGGACTGACCGAGGATAAGGATGCCGGGGCGACACTTTCTCCAACTTCCGGGACCGACCAACATTCCCGATCGCGTCCTTCGTGCGATGGATCGGCCGACGATCGATCACCGAGGGCCGGAGTTCGCGGATCTGTCGCGCGCGGTGCTGCGCGGTTTGCAAGGCGTGTTTCGCACCCAGAGCAACGTGATCGTGTACCCGGGGTCCGCGAGCGGCGGCTGGGAAGCGGCGCTCGTCAACACGCTTTCGCCGGGCGATCGCGTGTTGATGTTCGACCATGGTTTCTTTGCGGCACAATGGCGACGCGTGGCGGAGCGAATGGGACTCGTGGTCGATGAGGTGGCCTGTGATTGGCGGCGGGGGATCGATCCGGCGCTCGTCCACGACAAGCTCGCGTCGGACACGAGCCACCAATTCAAGGCGGTGGCGGTCGTCCACAACGAAACGTCGACCGGTGTCACCAACCGGATCGCCGACGTCGGCCGTGTCATCGCGGATACCGCACACCCGGCGTTGTTTCTGGTCGACGTCGTGAGTTCGCTCGCCTCAATCGAATACCGACACGACGACTGGGGGGTTGATGTCACCGTCGCCGGATCGCAAAAAGGCCTCATGTTGCCGCCGGGGCTCTGTTTCAATGCCGTCAGCGCGAAGGCGTTGGAAGCCAGTAAAACGGCCGGGCTTCCGAAGTCGTACTGGAATTGGGAAGACATGCTCGCTTTCAATCGAGACGGGTTCTTTCCGTACACGCCGGCGACAAACCTCCTATTTGGTTTGCAGGAGGCCCTGGTCATGCTCGAAAACGAAGGATTGCCGAACGTCTTCGATCGCCATCACCGGTTGGCGGAGGCCGCGCGGTCGGCGGTCGACACGTGGGGGCTCGAGTTCTACTGCGAACGACCCGCCGACCGAAGCGATACGTTGACCGCCGTGCTCGTCCCGGACGGTCACGATGCCAATCGATTCCGAAGTATCGTCCGCGACCGACTCGACATGTCCCTCGGCGGCGGATTGGGAAAGCTCAAGGGTCGCCTCTTTCGCATCGGCCACTTGGGTGATTTCAACGAACTCATGTTGTCGGGAACGTTGAGCGGAATCGAGATGGGCTTGTCGCTCGCTGGTGTCCCGCACGAGAAGGGTGGTGTGGCCGCGGCGCTCGAGTATCTCATCGGTAGCGTGCCGTGAGTCACCGGAGGTGGTTGGGTCCCGTCGCCATTCTGGTGTTGGCGGCTTGTCAGGGCGGCGGCGAGACGTCGGACCGCGTCGTCGAGCTAAAGTTCGGTCACGTCGGGGCACCCGGTTCCCTGTTCGCCCAGTCGGCTGAAGAGTTTGCACGCCGGGTCAACGATCGGTTGGCGGGCCGCGCCAAGGTCGTCGTATTCGGCTCGAGTCAACTGGGTGGCGACGAGGTGCTGCTCCAAAAGTTGAAGCTGGGTACGGTGGAGCTTGCACTCCCTTCCACCATCATGTCGTCCCGGATCGATGCGTTTGGTTTGTTCGAGATGCCGTATCTCGTGGAAGATCGCGACCACATGCGACGGATCGAGGAGCAGATCGTGTGGCCCGTGCTCGCGCCACTGGCGGAAGCGAACGGCTACAAGATCATCGCCGTATGGGAGAATGGCTTCCGGCACGTCACCAACAACAGACGTCCGATCGCCACCCCCGACGACCTACGCGGGATCAAGCTTCGGACTCCGCGGGGGCGCTGGCGTGTCGAAATGTTCCAAGCGTACGGCGCCAACCCCACTCCCATGCCGCTTGCGGAGGTGTTCATCGCGCTTCAGACCGGCGTCATGGACGGCCAGGAAAACCCGTTTGCGCAGATCTATAGCTCGAAGTTTCACGAAGTTCAGAAGTACCTCTCGTTGACGCAACATGTGTACACGCCGGCATTTGTCACGGCCGGCGTCAACGCGTGGGAGAAGCTTCCCGACGATCTGCGTCGAGTTGTGCAGCAAACAGCGCAGGAAATGCAGGAATTCGTCTATGAGACCGCCCTAGGCTTGGATGCTGAACTGCTCGAACGCGTGCGCGAGGCGGGTGTTGAGGTCAACGAACCCGATCATGCGAGCTTTCACGCGATGAGCCGGCCCATCTACGACACGTTTGCACGCAGCGTTCCCCGCGGGAAAGAATTGATCGACATGGCTCTCGCGCTTCGCCAGCAGTAGCCGCACTTGGTCGCACACGCACGCCGTCTGTTACGCAGGGTCCTCGAGAGCGTGGTGCTCGCGCTGCTTGGCGCGCTCACCGCTCTTGTCATTGCCGCGGTCGTGTTTCGGAAGGTCGGCGCTGCGCTCGTGTGGTATGACGAGGTTGCGTCCGTGCTGCTTGCTTGGCTCACCTACTACGGCGCTGCGCTGGCCGCGCTCCACCATGGCCACATTGGATTCCCCAAGGCAGTCGAGCACCTCGGCCCACGCGTGCAGCGAGCGGTCGCGATCGTACGTGAAATCGTCGTCGTCGGGTTCTTTGCGATTGCCGGATGGGCGGGCTGGAAAGTCCTCGTGGTTCTGGAGGGCGATTACCTGGTCAGTGTGCCTTGGATCCCGGCGCAACTCACCCAATCCGTCATTCCGATCGGCGCGGCGCTCTTTATTGCCGCGGAGTTGTTGTCGCTGGGCCAACAGCCCCGAGATCCGTCGTGACGCTGTTGCTGCTGTTTGTCGGTCTCGTTGCACTGATCGTGATCAACGTGCCAATCGCCATTGCCCTCGGCGCC
>JBFIZG010000173.1:0-7122 GCA_041604955.1 Gemmatimonadales bacterium
CCCCACCCTGGCTTGGTTTCGACCTCGAGCTCGGACTCCATGGCGCCAACGAGACGACGGCAGAGGGACAGCCCGAGACCCGTTCCGGAGAAGGTGTACCGGTCCTCTCCTTGAACCCGCCGGAAGGGCGCAAACAGCGTTCTTAGGGCTTCGGAGCCGATGCCGCGTCCGGTGTCCCGCACGGAAAACTCCACCACATGATCGCCGCGGTCCTTGGCCACGAGCTCGACAAACCCCTGTTCGGTGAACTTGATCGCGTTCGTGGTGAGGTTTAACAACACGCGGTTGAGCGCGATCGGATAGCCGACGCGTTGGTCGCACTCGGGCGACGTAATGCGGATGACGAGTCCCTTCTCTTCCGCCATCGGCCGCGTGATATCAAGCACCGATTCGAGCGTCGCGCTCACCGAGAAGGACGTCGGCTCCCGTTCCGCCAACCGCTCACCGCCGCGCGCCGTCTCGATCACGTTGCTTGCCAGCTCGCTCAGGCCCAGCGCCGCGCTGTAGACCAACCCGAGTTGCCGGTGTTGTAGATCGTTTACATCCCCACTCTGGCCGTTCATCAGGAGTTCCGCCAAAAACAAGATCGACGTCAGCGGCGACCGAAGATCGTGCGCGACTTCCACCACGAGGTTGAGGCCGTCGGGTCCCGACAGGCGGCTTCCGAACTGCTGCGGCAGATCGGGCTCCAGTTCGAGTCTGACCGACTCCATCGCCGCAAAGGTCCGCAACACCTCACCCGCTGGCGGGACCTCCTTCCAACCCTCCCAGAACTGAATGACGGCGGCTCGAAGCTCGGCGAGGAGGCGTCTACCCAAGGGGGAACGGAGCCGAGGATCGAGCGGAGATTCATTCCGTCGAGCGAGGGACACCACCAGGCTCGCCAGCGTCTCAGAAACCTCTTCCCAGCTCGCGTCATCACCGGCCCAGTCCACCGACTCGAGCGCCACTCGGCGGGCGGCCTCGCGGAGCACCAGCGGGACGTCGGCGAACCGGTCCGCCTGCCAGGGTCGGTCCAGCCATGGCCGTGTTTCGTGGACGGGTCCGTCCACCGCCTTGTGCGATCGCCAACTCATCCCCTGAACCAGTCCCCCCTCGATGTGGAAAACCCCGAAATTGGGGTGGAGAACGTGTCGCGAATTGTGGAGAATCGCAAGGGGGGAGGGGCTATTTCCCGAGGAACTTGGCGACGGCTTCCTTGAAGTCGGGGGTCACTCTGGCCACCGCGTTCAGGTTGGCGCCCAGGACGATGGCGTCCTTGAAGCTGCGACCCTCGATTTCGTAGAACTGACGCTTGATGAGGGCGAGTGCCGATGGACTGCTCGCGACGAGGTCGCCGAGGACAGTTCCCACTGCCTCCTCGAAGGCATCGCCGTCTAGCACCCGTGAGATCAATCGAAGCCGTTCCGCTTCCACGGCCGAAACGACGCGTCCGGTGATCACCAGCTCGAGGGCAGCTTTCTCACCGACGGCTCGCTGAAGCATCGCGATCACCATTGCCGGAACGAATCCCCGTTTGACTTCGGGATACCCGAAGGAGGCGTCGGGGTGGGCGAGAACAATGTCGCAAGCGGTCGCGAGGCCGCAGCCGCCGGCGAGCGCCCTCCCTTCCACCACCGCTACCACGGGTTTGGGAAGTTCGCGAATACGCACGAAGATCTCGCCCAACCGCCCGGCGGCCGCGGCGTTCTCCTCGGGTGTCAAATCGACGGACTCCAACAACTCTTTGAGATCGGCGCCCGCGCAAAAATCTTTCCCCGCCCCCCGCACCACGACCACACGCACTTGTGCGTCCAACTCGGCCCGCTCCAGTCCCGCGTGCAACGCCTCCACCATCAGTCGATCGATGGCGTTTCGCTTGTCGGGCCGGTTGAGGGTCAGGGTCAACAAGCCGCCCTCCACGCTCTCGCGCACACGGTCAGCGGACACGGAACTCCTTTGGCACGGTGATCTCCATACGCAACAAGGCAGTCGAGAAGACCTTCCCCTGCGCATCGGTCTTGAGCGACAACGTGCCGCCTCCGCCTAGCGCTCCGTGCAAGAGAAAGTTCAATGCGTTGAGATTCGGCAGTTCGTAGCGTTCGACCGGTCCATCGATCAGGCCGCGGAAGTGCCGTGACACGCGGGATGCCGTGACCTGTTTCGCTAGGAGCGGATAGTACTCGGGGCGAAGCGCGATCAGCCCGATATTGGCTGTGTCTCCCTTGTCCCCGCTTCGCGCATGCGCCAACTCTACCAGTCGCACTTTGCGACGCGGCTGGCGAGCCCTTTTGGGTGATGCGCGTTTGACCGTTGCCTTCACGGCCCTCGAAACCCGGCGGGCAGTGCGCCGAACCTTCTTCTTGACCTGCCGGCTTTTGCGTTTGAGTCCCTTACGAGCCATGAATCTCTGTCCTCATGCCTCGAGAATCTTCACCGTCGGCGTGATCTCGGATTTCGGGATCAACGCCGGCCAATACGCGACAATCTCTTCCACCTTCGGTCGCCCACCCGCAAACCCGGTCACGCTTGGCGGACCGTTCAAGATGAGCGGCGCAATTTCCCGACTGAATCGATCAACCGGTGCTTTGTCCCGCGCGCGCACGCCGACACGCAGTTGTACCTCCGGGATGTCCGGGTCCGGCTTCCCCGCCAAACGTCCGTGCGTGGCGTCGACACCGACATACTCTGTCAGAATCTGATCGAAGTCGAGACCCAACCGCTGGAGACGCTTCCGGAGAATCCGGTCTGCCTGTTTTGCTTTTTGGTACGCATCGGGCCACGCGTAAATCAACGTACCGACCGCCTTGTACCCCCACGCGTACGAGATGGAGACCTTGAGCGAATCCGTCGCGGGTCCGCCCTTCACGCCGGTCACGGCGACACGATTTGCCCCTGCCTGCCGGAGCGCGATCGACGTGAAGTCCGCGACGCAGTCCGGCGTGATGTAGCTGTTCGGATCGCCCATTTCATAGACGAGCTGTTCGGTGACACTTGGCACCGTCACTCGGCCGCCGGTGTCAGGGTGTTTCGTCACCGTGAAGTTGCCATCCGGGGTCGCCTCGATGATCGGGTACCCGGGGTCCTCCATGTCGGGCAACCGCTCCCAGTTAACCAGACAGTTTCCACCGGTACATTGCGCACCGCACTCGATGATGTGCCCGGCCACCGTACCGGCCGCAAGGTGATTCCAACTCGTGTCGGACCATCCGAATTCATGGATCATCGGCGCGAGCGTGAGTCCCGTGTCGGTCACGCGTCCCGTAATGACGATGTCGGCCCCGCGCGCAATTGCGTCGACGAGCGGGAACGCCCCCAGGTACGCGTTGGCACTCTGGACCGCGTCTCTGACGCTGTCCAAGGCTTCGCCAGTATCGAGATTGGTCAGGGCGTGCCCCTTTTCCATCAACTCGTCCAGACGGTCCAAGATGTCGTCGCCCGCAACGACCCCCACCCGAAGCCGTCTCTCGAGTCCGAGTGAGCGCGCCTCCTCGATCACGGCCGCCGCACAGGCCTCGGGATTCACCCCGCCGGCGTTTGCCGTGACACGCACTTTCTTTTCGAGGAGCTGCGGCATGATGCGGCGCATGAGGGGCACGAAGTCCTTCGCGTACCCCGCGGTAGGATCCCGACCCCGCTGCTTTTGCATGATGGACATCGTGACTTCAGCCAGATAGTCCATCATGAGATAGTCGATGGGGCCGCCCTCCACCTGCCGCACCGGAGCTTCCAACCAGTCGCCCCAGAATCCTTGACCCGAGGCGATGCGAATCATGTCCCCCACCCCCCGGCTCGCCGGGCTCATGGCTGGCCGCCGTCGGAGGAGGGCGATCCGGTCGGACCGTGGCGGATGGAGGGACCTGTTGCGGTCCGCGCCGATACCTCGATCAATGTCTCGTATCCCGGGGCGGGTGCCGCCTCCCAGGGGATGCTCTCGAACAACACGCTCTCGGACGCACCGGCCCCCAAAAAAAGCTCTGATTCCAAGCCGCCGTCCACCATCGGCAGCGGAACCTCCGGTTCCAAAAAGGCGACTCGGACCCTGGCGGACCATGGCGCTGAAGATTCGGTGTGGGCATAGGCCGGGAGCAGTTCGATCGCCAAAGGCGTCGCCCGGTCGATCGAGTCCAGCGGTACGTGATGTCGATGAAACGCATACCGGAGCGATCCGTCACTCAACTTGACACCGGACGAATCGAACACCGTGAGACCGAAGTCCGAAACAGCATGCCAATGATCTCGAGTAAGCTGAACGTCGATGACCATTTCACGGGCTCGTTCCGGGGGTTCAACGTGAATGAGCCTCGGATCGGAACCCCGACCTTCGACCTCAAAGGATGCCTCCTGACCGACAATTCGGGCCGAAACGGTTGTCGACAGGGATCGATCGCTCGTGTTTCGAATAAACGCTCTCGGGCCGGCGCCGATGGCGACCACTGCGACGCCGGGCAACGACACGCGCAGGTCGTATTCGACATCACGGCTCGGCGGCGCCACCACGACGACTTCGTACACACCGGGGACCAGATCCTGTGCCGCGAGTTGGAGCGTCGCGGCCGATCGCTCCGATCCACCTACCGCCACGTTGGCAACGCCCCGATGCGGCTGACCGTTTGGTTCGAACAGGTACATCGTCCCGTGCTGCGCATCGTTCGTCAGCGCCACCCGCGCGACGAGCCCGCCCGCTCCGTCCGGGACGCTGAAGAAGTATCGCTCGAGGCGTCCTGCACTCAGGCTTCGCCGGGTTTGAAACGGCGAGACCAACGAATGCGGTACGATGACGGTGTTGCCGAGCACGAATGAGGGACCCGCAAACGTATCGCTCGCCGCTCGTGCGATGACCGAGCCCACGTACGCACCCGGAACACGGAGACGCGACGCGTCGTACGTCACGGTGATCGTGACCGGTTCACCCTGCAAGTCGACCGCCGCGGGTGCCCGTATCCAGTCGGCGTCGCTGGTGAGCAGCAAGCGAGCTGCTGGCTGCCCGCTCACGGAGGCGGCTGTAAACGACTGAATCGTATCTGCTGGTGACACGAGTCCACTCCGGCGAAACGCGGCATTCCCCTTCGAAGTGTTACCGCCGGTTGCGAGGGCCCGGACGGCGTACACACCCGCCTGGTGTGCGGCCAGGAGCCATCGATAGGCGGCGGTCACGTCCGGAACACCAGCCCCAACATCCAGTCGGGTCGCGCCCTCGGGCATGCGGGCGGTGTTGGTCAGCGCCCGAGCGACATCGATCGCCCGCAGCGTGAGACCACGCGCATGCATGGCGGATTGGAGGACCGCGGCAGCTCCGGCGATCTGCGGAGCAGCCATGCTCGTTCCAATCGAAATCTCCTCCCCCGTGCGCCACGGCGGCACGTTTGAGAACGCCACGCCGGGCGCGCACACATCGGGCTTCAGAACCTCACCGCCGCGCGCGCTCCACCACCCCACGAGATCCTGTTCGCTTCCCAAGGCCGCTCCAGGCCGTTCTGCAAAGGCTCCTGGAAAGAGCGCACAGACCGAAAGCGCATGCTCGGCCGACCCGGGAAACCAGACCGTCGAGAGACCCGGACCGTCGTTCCCGGCGCTGATGACGAACAACACATCCGGGTATCTCAGGGCGAAGTTGTTGACGATGGAATCGAGCGCGGCTGATCCTTCGATCTCGTTCCCGATACCGAAACTCAGATTGAGGACGAGGGGCAGATTACGTTCTTCCGCGTAGTCGGCGGCGTAGTTCATGGCGCGCACCATGCTTCCCGTCACCGAAATCGCGCCCCGGCTGTTGTCGGAGATCTTGAGGGCGAGGATCTGGGCGCCCGGCGCGACACCGTCGAACCCGTCGACGCCAAACATATTGCGACCGGCCGCAATTCCAGCCACATGCGTTCCATGACTCGAGTTGTCGAAGAACAAATCGAGCAGAGGCCGACCTTCCTCCTCCTGCAGGTTGACGGCAATCGTCATGGGTCCCGGTTCAGACCCGTTGGGAACCGGTCGGTAGGTGAACGTCTCTCCGGCAACCGCGAAATCGCGCAGCGGTGTCTCGTCGGACAGCTGCCGGTCACCGTCGGAGTCGGTGATGGCCAGCCACCCGCCACTCGATTTGGCCACCACGATCGGGAAGGTCCCATCGTCGCGACCGTCTCCATTCAGGTCCGCAGCAGGACCGGCGCCAAACGATCGTTCCCGGACGACGCCACCGAAATACGGTGCCGACGCCATTCTCGCGAACCGGCCAAAACCGCTGAGCCGGTGCCCCTCGACATCGACCGTGTCTGCACGGCGTGGGCGCACCGGCCGGAGCGCAATGCGCCCCTCTCCCGAAAAGTCGCGCACGTCGAGCAGTTTGCGCCGGCCGGTCGTGGTCTGCTGGAGTCCGGGAACACCCGGATCGACACCGCTGTCCAGAATGCCGATGATGACGCCGCGGCCGTCGTACTCGGGATGTCGCAACCGAAACGTGTCGATACCGATACTGCCGAGCGGCAATAGTCCGGCAAGCCTCGCAATCGCCGGAGGCCGGACCGGCTCCCGATGTGGTCGTGGCGTAACCGGAGGGGATCTGTCGTTGGCCCCAACCGAGCGAGCGGAGGGCTCGGGACTCATTTCCGACGGTGGCGCATCTACGACCGCGGGCTTCGCGCAGGCGGCGATCACGAGCAGCGACGCCGCGCGATAAACCGAACGCATCCGGGAGATGTTCCTCACGTCGTGTTCGTCTCGAGCGGGGGTAACACGAAGGGTCCGGTGTGAGGGCCCGCGTATCTCGCGGTCAGGCGGAGGGCGAACGACAAGACTGACCGCGTGTCTTCCGGGACCACGATGGCATCCACAAATCCCCTCGCCGCGGCGTACTTGGCATCGAGTTGATGCTCGTAGTCCGCGCGCATTTGCGCGACTTCGTTAGCAACGTCGGCGTCGTCGACGCGATTGCCGAACACGGCCTTCACCGCCGACTCACCTTCCATCACACCCATCCTGCCCGTCGGCCACGAAAAGATGAAGTCCGGGTCGAATCCCTGCCCCGCCATCGCGTAGTAGCCCGCTCCCGACGCGTGGTTGATGGTGAGGACGATCTTGGGCACGACGGCCGTCGCCATCGCCTCGACGAACTGCGCGCCCGCGCGGATGATGCCGGAATGCTCTGCCTCG
>JBFIZG010000174.1:0-7120 GCA_041604955.1 Gemmatimonadales bacterium
CCGGAGATGCTTTGATACGTCCGCATCCGTTGCGAAGGCCTCTCCTAACCACATGACGGGGAGAAGTCGAGCCATGAAGCGGAGCCGCTCGTAAAACCCCGGGTCGATGTCGCAAGCGTAGCCATCGACGACCGCCTCGACGAAACGCCAGCCCCCGAACGCGACCAGGACAACGAAATCGCGCGCTGCGTCACCAAGGATGGCGTCCGTCCAGTCGAGGATTCCGGTGACGCGTCCCGTCTTCGGATCTACGAGGATGTGCTCAGGCGAGAGATCATGGTGAATGAACCGGAGCGGCGCGTCGAGGCGGCGGAGCGGGTCCTCGACGTTGCGCACCCACTCGACCGCACGATCGACGACCGGGTCGGATCCCACCAGCTCCGATGCGTTGGCGAGGCCGCGTTCGAACCAGACGCGCTGTGCCACTTCGGGCCGGTCGAGTTCGACCACCCCTGCCGCCCGAGCTGCTTGGAGTGGTACGGAATGCACGGCACCCAGCGCCGCGCCGATACTTTGGGAGAGTTCCGCATGGAGCTTCTGAGGCAGGGAATCGGCCGGAACTCCGTCGATGAAACGGTGGCCCGCGAACGAATAGGGGAACGAATCGGACGGAACCCCCAAGCGTTCTACCAGGGGGACCGTCGTTTCAGGGGCGAGCCGCGGCCGCACAAGCTCCAGGATCGGCGCTTCGCGCTCGAAGAGTCCCTGCGCCTCAGCGCGTCGCGGAAACCGGAATACCCAGTCGTCCGCCGTCCGGAACGCGTCGAACTCCCATCCCCATCCGAGGTGCCGAATGGTCCGGACGTCGACGTCGGGGAACGCCGCTCGGATGGCGGAGCGCGCGTTCTCGAGGGTGAGGTGACGATCAGGCTCCCAGGGCTGTGAACTCATTTGGAAGGTCAGACCGCTCTGTTATGAGAGAGAGGTCGCCTATCGCTGGTTTGCCAGTGCAAACTGATCCACCACCCAAAGCCAACTTCCATCTGGTTGACGCCTGGCGACTTCGGCGGTGATGTCACCATTGCTCAGTCGGGACGAGGTGAGCGCGAGGTCGCCACTGCAGAGCGCGTCGGCTTGGATGCTCGGCTCGAGCGCGGGGCGATTGGCCAGAAACTCGACAAAAAGTTCACGGATCTGGTTCAGCCCAATCGCGACCTCGCCGTGGCCGTTGTCCAGTATCGCATTTGGTTCATAAAGAGCAACCAGCCCTTCGATATCACCTCGATTGGCACGCTCCACGAAAAACCTCTCGAGATCATTTGGTTCCCTAGCCGGTTTGTTCATGACGGACACTCCAATACCGAAAACCTGGCCTACAGCGTTGCGGCAGCTGGCTCACGACGTTGCACGTGAGCTGCCGGCGACTCATTCACCAGCGATCGTGACACTGAACGTCGCCTCAATCTGCGGTGGCGCACAAATGAACGGCTGCCATTGGAGCGACGCAACCGCCGGACAGCGGCATTTGCGTATTAGACGGCAATCCCCTTCGCCGCCCACGCGCGGGCAGTGAGTGTGATGCTACCATCGGACGCGACGGGAAGCTGAGAACGAAGGAGATCTTGCAGGCGGCCCCGCCGCTCCGGGATCAAGCTCTTGGCGTAACCGGGTGCTGGTCCCTGGCCGCCCAGGAACGGGTTCCAGTAGTCGTCGAAATCGCGGAACACGGTTGCTACTTCCAGCGGCTGTACCTGGACGTCACGAAGGCCGGCCTGCTGGAACAGTTGGCGGAGAGGATCTGGCTGGCACAAAGGAAATCGCTTGCCCTCGTGCAGTTCATTGGCAGCCGCATCGAGCGTGCAGGCGGCGTCCCAGAAGAGTCGCATCATCTGCATCCCTTCAGCATAGTCCCACACGTACGCAGCAAGCACACCGCCCGGTCGAGTGCGCGCCTTCATCGCAGCGAGACCCTCGAGAGGAGCAGGAAGGAAGTTGAGAACCAGGCCCGAAACCGCGGCGTCGAAACCGCCCTCGCTGTGTGGGAGCGTTGTCAGATCGGCCGAAATGAACTTCGCGCGGTCATCGGCGGTCTGTGAATGTGCGAACGCGACATACGCGGCGGACCGATCGCAGCCGATTACCAGGCGTGGTTGCGTGGCTGCTAGGATTTCGCGCGTCAAAGCGCCGGTGCCACAACCAATGTCGAGCCAGGCACGTTTTGCGGGGAGGCCCAGCCAGCGGACGAAGGCAGCCGCAACGAGGCGGCTCCAGCGACCACAGTAGACCTCATATGAGTCACTATCGTCCCAGACATCGGCTACCATTGGGACCTCCAGTCACTAGCGATTGCTGACTAACGGATCTGCACTTAAGCTGCGGGCGCGACTCAACAAGGTGCAAGCTTGGTCACGATGCGTCATCTCATCAAGCGACCGCGACGGGTCATACTGCTCAGCGCAGTTGCCGTCATTCTTCTCGTCGCGTTTACTCAGTGGCGCGCGGCGATTGAGCGAAACCGTTCAGTGCCGGATGAACCGGTCCACATCGCTGGCAACCTCTACTACGTTGGCGCCACCGGCGTCACCGCCTTTCTACTCACCGGTCCGGAGGGCCACGTCCTCATCGATGGAGGCTATCCCGAAACGGCCCCCTTGATCATGGCCAGCATCGCCGAGCTCGGCTTCGACATCGCCGATGTTAAGGTATTGCTCAACTCACACGCTCACTCCGACCATGCGGGCGGACTTCGCGCGTTGCAGGAGGCGTCCGGCGCGGAGCTGTGGGTAAGCGAAGGTGACGCCGATGTTATGGCGGCAGGCGGCGCGGGTGACCCATCCTTGGGGGGACCGCTCAAGGTGTTGAACTTTCTGGGCATGGGTAGATTCCCGGCCCCGCGAGTCGACCACCGGTTCGAAGACGGGGAGACGATTCGCGTCGGGCCGCTCGCTCTCACAGCGCAGGTCACGGCCGGCCACACGCGTGGCTGTACGTCGTGGTCGTTCCCTGTTTATGACGGGGACCGCGAATTACTCGCCGTCAGTATCTGCAGCCTCACGCTATTTCCGTTCGTTTCGCTCGTCGAGCCGGAGACGTACCCCGGGATCCGAGCCGATTTCGAGCACAGTTTCGCGAAATTACGGAGCCTGCCCGCGGACATTTTTCTGGCCTCGCACTCGAACTGGTTCAGCCTGTCCCGCAAGCGGCGCGAAAGCGCGGGTGCAGAGAACCCGGTGGAATCGTTCATCGATCGGGAGGGCTACCTCGACTTCATCGATCAGGCCGAGGCGAGGTTTTTCGAAGTGCTTGCGGATCAGCAGTGACGCTCTCGGCGCCTCACATACAAGCGAAGCATACCGGGCGAATTGGACTTTGGAACCCTATCGGTGCTTCAAAGCGTCCCTCTTCATTTCTCTTTCAATCATCTGCTCGGTGACACCTCTCTTTCCAAAAAAAACGAACACTCCCCCGGCATGGAAAAACACACCAATGCCCCAACCAATGAGGGGCCATTTGAACCAGAGGTATTCGGTAGAGGTACTCAAATTGACAATTAAAAGCACAATATTTACAGCTATGTAGATCGTCAGATGAACATAGAATCCAAATTTTGCTTCGGCGCGTTCTTTGGCGCGTTGGTAAGCTTCCTGGTGGGCCATCATCCGTGCTCCATAGTCGCATACCGTTCAGTCGACATAATACCCATTTAGCATTGAAGGGACGCGAAACGAAATGTGATCACTGCTTTACGATAGTTTCAGCGGTGTTTGCTTCAGAAGTGTGCGCATCCGGTCTACGTGGGATTGCGCGCTTGCAAGTTAGTTCCAACTTCGCATCTGCTCTCGGATGCTACGTGGCTTGATGGCTGCTAAACACGCCCGCTAGGTCACTAGGCGCACGGGCTCACGATCGAAGCCACGCGCGACTAGTGGATGGAGGACCCTCTCGACGCAAGGATCACGCGATCGCCAACACGGATTGTGCCGCGCTGCACCACAGTCGCGTAGACGCCTGCGGTGTTCTCATTGAGGCGCACGACAGTCTTCATGACGCGTGCATCTTGTTTCGCCGTCTCCGGATCGAGATTGATCATCATACAACGCTCGTCGCGCAACGTGACGTGCACGGCCGGTGTCGGATCACGGTCTCCAAACACCAGGATTCGTCCCACCCATGCGTCTTCGACAAACGGCTCGGCGCGCTCCGTCTCAATTACGATGTTAGCGCGGAAGCGTCGGCGATCGAGATCGAGTCCTGCCTCCCGGCCGATGCCGGCAACTGTTGTCAGGGTGATAAGCGAGATGGCTCCTTCATCGAAGATCCCGTGCTTGAACTTCATGAGGTCGACGCCGCTTTCGAAACGCTGCGCAAGCTCGGCCGCGAGCTCCGGGCTTCGGAGTTCCAGGCACGCGCCGGATGGCGTTCGCACATGAGTCGGAAGGGGCTCGCCCGTGCGATCGTCGAGGCCGAAGGGGTGGTAGAGGATGAGTTCGGGGAGACGGCTCGCCGTGAGGAAAGGGAAGTTGCTATCGTCTGCCGTACGGCGGAACGCGAATCGCCGATCACCATCGAGCCCGTGCCAACCAAGGAATGCCGAGTCGGTCGGGGACCCAGCCATGGACTTGACTGGATACCGTACGATGTCACAAACACGACCGACTTCAATCACGGCGGTGTCACCATCCGACTTCCATGGCGACGCTTGTGCCACTGCAATGCGGGGGAGCGCGCCCGCGGCTTCATGGCCTTGTTAGGTAGCGCCCCGGGGGCAGCCTAGCGGTAGCATGAGACGGCCACAAGGGTGCGATCCAGTGCGGTATCAACTTCCACTCGGAAGGCTCTCTGGATGACCCTTCAGCTCGATCAGGATTGAGTGGAGAGGTGTGTCACCTGTGTTCTCCAGTGCATGCGTCCACCACCTGAGGTTGTCGGCCCCTAAGAACGCACCGGTTGGGATCGTCGCCTCTGAAGTAGAGCCATCCGCTTCGGTGATCATCACGGTGGCGCCCTGTACGAAGTAGGCCAACATGGGCGGGTGCGTGTGCTCGGGCTCAGTCCCCCCCGTCTCAAGCTGGTGATCGACTATGCGCACGGCGTCGTTCTCAAAAAGAACCTTATAGTAGGGCTCTGGGAGCTCCGGTAGTGTGACGGTCGCGGGCGGCGCGGGCTCAGCCAGCCGGTCAGAGGTAGGCCCCGGTCCAGTGGTGTAGAGCCAAGACCCAGCACCTCCCAGAAAGATCCCGACGAACAGTGCGATAACAATCTTGCTCATGTCGGTGCCCCTCCTCTTGTTGCCTGACCGAGCACTGTTGCGCATCACCTGCGGGCGAATGCTCAACGATGCAAGACGAGCCAAAGCGTTTCATGAAGTGGTCCATCCACAATGCGCTTCTTAGTCAGCCCACTGACAGCGATGCGAACCAGCCTGACCACCGTTCGTCACGATACAAGGTCGTACAACAGTCGAAAGTAACCGCAGCGCTTGGCATCCAGCTCGACGCCGTACGACTCTAGGAACACGTCTTCATACCCGTTACCAAGATTCCACTCCGTACTCCAGGTCGCAACGGCAAGATCCCACCACCGATCTGCCACCCCCAACTCACCGAGATCCAAAAAACCAACGATCTGGTCTCCCTCGATCAGGACGTTCGGAAGGCAATAATCCCCATGACACACCACAAGGTCCTCCGGCACCGGTCGGTCGCGAACGAGCTGATCGACGGCCGCCGAGACGGTGAGGAACTGATGTTCCGGGTGAAAGTCTCGTGTCGGTTCGATGAGGCCGGCCTTGGCTCGACGCTCTACGTGGGCGAGCGCGACGTCGAGCTCAAACCGAAACGGACACTCGCTAACCGGCGTCTCATGAAACGCCCTGAGCCCGCGAGCGAGCAATCTGACGAACCCGGGAGGATCGACCTTCAGCCGAGGATCGGTAGCGTCCACACCGGTCATCGCCTCCGTGACCAGCCACTCGATCGTTTCGGTGGTCCCTGCGTCCACGATCCGCGGCACTGAGAGATACGGCTGCGCCCATCGTAGTCGGTCAGCCTCGGCTGTGGGGGACGGGAACCACGAGCGTGTGGCGAGTTTCAGGTACCACACGCGCCCATCCGGATGTGTTATGCGAAACGTGATCGTGTGAGGATCGTGCTGAGAGACGATGTGCCAGTCCCACTCGCTGTACGCGTCTTGCAAGGCCGGCGGGACTAGCGGGTGGCGCAACGGTGACGGGGAAGAACCGGGAAAGAAATGATTAACGCACATCAGCGATCTGTGGGCTGGCTAAACCCCGGCGCGCCAGCGGCGGGCGACCCGTCATGACTACAGCGTCTTCCGCCAGCCGGCGAGATGCCGAGACAGCGGTGCCCCCAAGGTGAAGCCGGATTACGAACGGACGTGCGTGTTGAAAAACGCGATCGTTCGCTCCCAGGCCAGGGTGGCCGCCGCCTCATCGTACCGTGGCGTCGTGTCGTTGTTGAACCCGTGCTGGGTGCCGGGATAGAGGTGGCGCTGATAGTCGACTCCCGCCGCCTGCAGTGCCTTCTCGTAGGCGGGCCAGCTCGCGTTGATGCGTGGGTCGTTCTCAGCGGACTGCACCAGAAGGGGGCAACGGATCTTCGGCACGTCCTCCAGGTCGGGGGCTGACCCGTAGAACGGCACTCCGGCCAACAGATCCCCGCCCAGCCGAGTCGCGAGATAGTTTACCATGCCACCGCCGTAGCAGAATCCCACCGCTCCGATCCGGCCGGTGCACTCCGGTCGCCCCCGAAGAAAGGCGGCGGCCGCGACGAAGTCCTCCCGCGTCTTCGCCTGGTCTAGTTGCCGAAATTGCTGCCGCGCGTCGTCCTCATTCCCCGGATAACCACCGAGCGGATAGAGCGCGTCCGGCGCGAACGCCACGAAGTTGTCGAGCGCCACGCGCCGGGCGATGTCCTCGATGTGCGGGTTGAGACCTCGGTTTTCGTGAATGACCAGAATGCCCGGCAGGGGGCCGGTGGCAGCGGCGGGCTTGACGAAGTAGCCTCGTCCGCGACCGTAGCCGTCCGGCGAGTTGAACTCGAGATACTCCTGCTCGATCCGAGTGTCGTGCGTGCTCACGACCTGGGCCTCGAGAAACTTCGGGCTCAGCTGATCGAGCAGCATCGCGGCGGTGACGCCGCCCACGGCGAATTTGGCCGCC
>JBFIZG010000175.1:0-7086 GCA_041604955.1 Gemmatimonadales bacterium
CCATCCCAGGTTCCCGTCGCTCGCTTCCACGGTGACCAGCGTGATGAGGCGTTCGCTTACCCGTCCCGACGAGATCACGAACGGCTCTCTGAGCGCAAGACGCAATTGACGGAGGGTCACGCGTGTCACTTCCAGCATGCTCACGCTCGGTCGACGATGTAGAAGTAGCGTCCGGTCTCGATGTCGCGAACGAGCGCACGAACGCGAAACGAACGCGCAAGGTAATGTTCGAGCGCGCGTCGAGTCGTCCGGCGCCAAGCCGCAGCCGCGTCCGGGGACCGTTGCTTGAGTTGCTGAATATCGTGAGGCACCTCAACGCGAACGGTGGCGACGTCCGGGAGCGAGGGGTCTCCAGTCGGTACGGCGTCACTCGAGGAAGCCGGCGCCGTGACGATCGGCGCATCTTCCCATGTTCCGCCCTCGGTGCGGCAGAGAGCGTCCTTGGTGATTTCCCAACGTACGACGAACCGATCGGTGCCGATCACCGAATCCGTTTTGCTCATCGACGTGTCGCCGTACATATTCGACACGTATTCGGTGACGACGGCGCCGAGTCGCATGAGGTTCAAGTGGCCGTTTCGCGCGACCAGCGGATCGAACGTCCAGAAGATGGATTGCACGCCGAGATCGGAGACGACGTCGCGCTGGTAGTGCTTGAGCGCCCGTCCGATGCCGCGCCCGCGCAGCGTCTCCCGTACCGCAAGCATGTGAGACCAGTGCGTCGGCATTCCGCGGTGAATCCCGGTAATGCCGTAAACGAAGCCGAGGAGTTCGCCACTGTCATCGAATGCGCCTGCCGCGACACCACCGACCTTCTGCGTGACCTGCAGTAAGGCAGCCGGCACCAGCTCACGAAAATCGCTGCCCCACGTTGCGCGTTGTAGGTCCAAGCACGCCGTGAACTCCCGTTCGGTGGCGAGCGGCCGGATTTCGAACGATGGATCTCCCGATGTCATGCGGATCTGACCCTCGTCGTGCAAACCCAGAGAAAGTCACATAGATTGTGAGCTTGAGATTTAGTTGACGAGTGGCGTATCAACAAGGTGGCGACGTCGCGGCCACTTTTCAGGCAAACCCGAGGCGTTTGATGCTCCGGGATGTCGTGGGAATGATCGTGTCCAAGCGAGTTTCCGAACTCATCAGGTAAAGGAATGTCGAATGCGTCTTCGAACCGTGCTTCTGTCGTCCATCGGCATTGCAGTGATGCCGCTAGCCGCTGTCGAGGCCAACGGTCAAGAACCGATGCGAGACGTACAACCGGCGCCTGACCGTCGGGCGGACGAGGGAGAAGGACCCTTCGAGCGTCTGATCATTCGCGGCGCGATCGTCGTGGATGGGACGGGCGCCCCGCCGCAGGGCCCCATGGACATCGTGGTCGAAGGGAACCGAATCCAGCGCGTGGCCAATGTGGGACCTCCTGGTGTTCCGATCGACGAGTCCCGCCGGCCGCAGGACGCGACGAAGGAGATCGATGCTCACGGGATGTATGTGTTGCCGGGTTTCGTGGATCTCCACGGTCACATCGGCGGCACGAGGCAGGGAACGCCTGCCGAGTATGTCTACAAGCTCTGGATGGGTCATGGCGTCACCACGGTTCGTGACCCCGGTTCTGGAAACGGGGTCGACTGGACGCTGAACGCCCGTGCCAGAAGCGCCGAGAACGCGATCGTGGCTCCCAGACTCTTCGTCTATGTGCGTCCTGGAAGTGGATGGGATGGCGGGCCGCTCACGACGCCGGCCAAAGCGCGTGAATACGTACGATGGGCGGCGGATGAGGGTGTGGACGGGTTCAAGCTCGGGTCGTACGACCCGGACATCATGGCGGCACTCATCGATGAGGCGAAGAAACACGGGCTTGGCACGCAAGCGCACCTCGGGCAGATGGGTGTCGCCCGAATGGACGTGCTCGATGCCGCGCGGCTCGGCCTCGGCAGCATGGAGCACTGGTACGGCTTGCCGGAGGCACTCTTCGACGATCGGACGGTGCAACACTTTCCCACCGACTACAACTACAACAACGAATATCACCGATTCGGCCACGCCGGCCGCCTCTGGAAGCAGGCTGCGTCACCCGGAAGCGAAAAGTGGAATACGGTCATGACGGAGCTGCTCGACCTGGGGTTCGTGCTCGATCCGACCATGACGATCTATGAGGCCAATAGAGACGTCTCGCGCGCGCGCGAATCCGAGTGGCATCACACCTACACGCTGCCGTCGCTGTGGCAGTTTTACCAGCCGAGTCGCACGAACCATGGTTCGTACTGGTTTGACTGGACGACCCAAGACGAGATCGAGTGGAAAGAGAACTTTCGGATTTGGATGAAGTTTCTCAATGATTATAAGAACAAGGGTGGCCGGGTCTGTACCGGCTCCGATTCGGGGTTTATCTACAAGCTCTATGGATTCGACTACATTCGCGAGATGGAGCTGCTGCAAGAGGCGGGGTTCCATCCGCTGGAGGTCATTCGCGCCGCGACGCTCTGTGGCGCTGAGACGCTCCACGAACCCAAGAGTACGCCCATCCAATTTGGTCTCATTCGGCCGGGCATGTTTGCGGATCTCGTGTTGGTGGACGAAAACCCCGTCCACAACCTGAAGGTGTTGTACGGCACGGGCACGCTGAAACTGAACGCAAATGGAGAGCCTGTGCGTGCCGGCGGCGTGAAGTATACGATCAAGGACGGGATCATTTACGACGCGAAGCAGCTGCTGGCCGACGTCGCTGCGATGGTGGAGCAGGCGAAGCAGCAAGCCGCGGCCACCGGCGGGGCATCGGACGGGAGATGAACATGCGTGTGAGGCGCCTGTTCGGGTGCGCGTCCGTGCTGATGATGACCCTGCCCGCGGCCATGTCGGCGCAGACGGCGCAAGTCAACGTCGAGGCGGCCGTGGCCCGCGCGATCGAGGACCGGATGCCTGTCGACACCGCCTCGGTGTTTGGTGCCGACGTCGGAACCGTGTGGCTCTGGTCTCGAATTTCAGGTGCCGACGGTCAGACCATTTCCCACGTGTGGCGGCACGGGGAAAAGGAGTGGCCGATCACCCTGTCGGTTAACGGATCACCGTGGCGGACGTTCAGCTCCAAGGTCATTCCGCCGGAGTGGACTGGAGAGTGGAGCGTCGAGGTTCGTGACGAATCCGGCAAAGTGTTGAAACGACTGCGGTTCACCGTGCGCGGCTGAGGGTGGTCGGGTGCGGACTCGGTCCGCACCCCGCGCGGGTAATCAGCCGCCCCCAATCGAGCCAAGCCCCGCGAACGCCAACTTCAGCAAGAGCCACAGACCTCCGACGATCATCAGCGGCCCGCCGATCCCTTTCCAGTTCGTTTTGATCTGGTTGCCGAGCGCAAGCAAGAAGACGTTCCAGGCACCGAAGAGCGTGATTTGGTTCGCAAACCGAGACAGGAAGGGACTCGAGTCGGCGTCGAAGAGGAAGCCGAGTGAGAGTTGGAGCTGATGAAGCCCGGCGAACGTGGCAAGGAGCACGACGAGCACCGCGCCCAGCAGCTGCGGCACGTAGGCGTGGGCGGCAATCGCAAACTCTTCTTTGAACCGAACAGATGTGCCGCTCGTGGTCCCGAAGATGAACATGAGGACCAGGGAGACGATTGCGAGGCTCACAATGCCCCCGACGGCGGCGAACGCAAAGATCATGGCGCGGCCGGCGGGGGTAGCCGCATTTTCCACCCGTTCGTTGACCTGCTCTTCAGTGAGCTGCCCGCGCTGCTGAAACTGTTCGATCTGCTGACGGGTTTGCTGCCGGAACGTCTCCGCGGGTGTGACGAACGCAACCATCGCGGACACCACTACGATGAGCAGGAGGGGCGCCAGTGCTCGCGGCCGCTCGACGAGGCTCCGAAACACGGCTCCTGGCTCATCGAACACGCGAACCACCAGCCACAGCGGCCCCCTGGGTTGATCGGGTGCGTCTGTCACGTCACTGTACCTCCGGCATCGTAAGCGAATGTTTCCTGTGTGCGCTCTCTCAACACACGATCTCCCCAAACGTCGTATCTGGCAAGGCGCGGCTGGCAACCCGTATTCGGGTGACCACCCACTCCGCCGGCTCTCCCCGTCTCGCGACGACGGCTCGTCGTGCGTCGCCCGAAACGAGCAGACCGACCACGCGCGGACGAACGTCAACGAGAACGTCGAAACACCCGTTGGGCGGCCGCACCTCGACCTTGTGGACACGGCGAGGTCGTTGTTCGACGGAGGGGTAGGCCTCGAACCCTCGGATGACGCGCGGCGCCATCACCGTCTCAGGTTCGCCATCCTGTGGCGGGCCCAGCAACGCCAACAGGCCCATCGCGTTTCGTTCCGTCAGACCTACGCGGAGACCTCGCCAGGTCCGGCCCGGCACCGCCAGCGTGACGGCGTACACGACGTCGTTCAGAACATCGACGACGAGATCCGATCCGTATTCGTATCGCGCGAGGAGACTCGATTGGGGGTGTGGTTTCGCGGGCTGGACGCCCAGCATCGAGAACGCCAATTGGATCGGCGTGTTCGGCTCGATTGCGAGCGGACGGATGTCCTCAGTTGGTTCCGCGGGAAAGCGGACTTCGACAAACCGCGGGCCGCGAAACACGACGACGAGGACGATGACGGCTGCGAGAATGAGGCTGATCGCGAGCCAAAGCAGCCGGGGGCGATTTGTCAGGTTCTTCCATTGGGTGGCCACGTCCCACCCGGCCACGGCACCTGCGAGATCGAATGCATCTTCTTCCGGCTCGGGCGGGAGGGCGTCCAACGCGTCATCGCTGGCGCGGAGCGTTTTGGACGCCTTCGCGAGCGCCTTGATCGCGTCGGCCTCGTTGTCTCCGGCGCGCTCCCGTTCACAGGCCGGACACCCGTTGGGTCGGTCGTCGTTGTAGGGAATTCGGTGGATGGGACAGCGAACGAGTGCCATGTGTCGGCTCAGAGCCGTGGCAATGTGACCCCTTGCTGGGCCTGGTATTTTCCGCGTTTGTCGGCATACGAGGTCTGGCACACGTCGTCGTCATCGGCCTCGAAGAACAGAACCTGCGCGATGCCTTCGTCGCTGTAGATCTTTGCGGGCAGTGGCGTGGTATTCGAGATCTCCAGGGTGACGTGCCCCTCCCACTCGGGTTCGAAAGGCGTCACGTTCGTGATGATGCCGCATCGCGCGTAGGTACTCTTGCCCACACAGATCGTGAGCACGTTGCGGGGGATCCGGAAGTACTCCACCGATCGGGCCAGGGCGAAGGAGTTCGGGGGGATGATGCAGATCTTGTCGGTAAACTCGACAAACGATCGGGAGTCGAAATCTTTCGGATCGACCACGGAGGAATGCACGTTCGTGAAGACGCGGAACTCTGCGGCGACTCGCATGTCGTAGCCGTAGGACGACACGCCGTAGCTGATCACCCCGGCTCGGACTTGCGCATCTTCAAAGGGTTCGATCATTCGGTGTTGCGTGGCCATCGTTCGGATCCAGCGGTCGGACTTGATCGACATCCAATGCCTCGTGAAAGGTGTAGTGAATCTGATTCCGTCGGGCCCACGGACCCGCTGGAGACCAGTTGCCGAGGGGCGTCGTGGGGGGAAAGATAGCGCCCCTTAGCTGTTGCGCTACATGGACTTGCTTGACACTCGCCGGAGTCGCATGGTAACTTGATGCGCGCCAGTACGTGAAATTTTTCACGAACTCCCATACTACGGATGCTGCGAGAGTACGTCCCGCTCCTCATTTTGGTCGGCTTTGTCATCGTGAACGCGGTGGGAATGCTGGTATTGTCGCACCTGATATCCCCCCAGCGGCCGACAGCAATAAAAGGAATGCCGTACGAGTCCGGTATCACCCCGCTCGGTAGCACGCGGGACCGGTTCAGCGTGAAGTTCTACATGGTCGCCATGTTGTTCATCGTATTCGATTTGGAAGCGGTGTTCATGATCCCGTGGGGGGTCTCGTTTCGGCAATTGGGGTTGTTGGGGCTCGTGGAAATGCTGGTGTTCGTGGTGATCCTTTTTGTTGGCTATGTCTACGTCTGGAAACGAGGTGCGCTGGAATGGGACTGACGTCTACCGGGCCACAGGTGTCGAGCCAGGGAGTCGAGGTCGTGTCGCCGGTGTCGCCCAACTGGATCACGACTCGGCTGGATTTCCTGGTGAATTGGGCGCGTTCCAACAGCCTGTGGCCGATGCCGTTTGGCACCGCGTGCTGCGCGATTGAATTCATGGCGACTGCGGCGGCCCGGTTTGACCTCGCGAGATTCGGGATGGAACGCATGAGCTTCTCGCCCCGACAGGCGGATGTGTTGATCTGTGCCGGGCGTCTCCCGTTCAAGCTGGCGCCCATCATCCGTCGCATCTACGATCAGATGCCGCAGCCAAAATGGGTGATTTCGATGGGGGCGTGTGCCTCGACCGGCGGCATCTTCGACAACTATGCGATGGTGCAGGGCATCGACACGGTGGTTCCCGTGGACGTGTACGTTCCGGGGTGCCCCCCTCGACCCGAGGGGCTGCTTTACGGAATCCTGTTACTGCAGAAGAAAGTTCGAGCGGAAACGTTCGTCGATCCCAGTTTACGAAAGGAACACACGATCGAGCCGGGTGGCATTCGGCTCCCCCCCGGGGTCGTGGACGAGCTGTCGGAACCGTTTGGCAATTCCATCCATCAGACCCGGTCGGCGTAACCACCAGTGAACCCTTCGGTCACCGCGCTCCGGCACGAGTTTGACGCTGCGATAGGGCGCGCGGCGATCTCTTGTGGCGATACCATGGTCTACGTCGACGGGGATCGGGTGCGCAACATTCTCGAGTGGCTCCGGACGGCGCCAGGTCAGGCGTACAACTACCTCGTGGATATCACCGCGGTCGAATATCGCGATCCGGAGCGACCGCTCGAGGTCGTGTATATCCTGTTTTCGCTGGAGCGGCACGAGCAACTGATCGTCAAGGTCGAGCTTCCAAAAGACCAAGCCCTCGAGCTCGATTCGGTCGTTCCGGTCTGGGCGGGCGCCAATTGGTTGGAACGCGAAGTGTTCGACATGTTCGGAATCAGATTCCGCGATCACCCGGATCTGCGTCGGATTCTCATGTGGGAGACCTATGCCGAGGG
>JBFIZG010000176.1:0-7078 GCA_041604955.1 Gemmatimonadales bacterium
AGGTGTCCTACGACGGCGGCGGGACGTTCCACATTTTCCGAAACTTCAGCTTGGCGCAGTACTACCACGTCTTCGTGGACGACCGCGATCCGTACTACGTGTGTGGCGGCCTACAGGACAACGGAAACTGGTGCGGACCGTCGCAGACCAACGAGCCCAGCGGGATCATGCCCGGCGAGTGGTATACCGTGAGCGGCGGCGATGGGTTTTACACCGTACCGGTTCCCGGTCAGCCCAATCTCATCTACTCGAACGCGCAGGGCGGATACTTCCGTATCACCGATACTAAGTCAGGCCAGGTCCGTTCCATCGAGCCCCACCCGTGGATGGTTGGGTCACAGGGCCAGGCGATGTCGCAGGCCAGGTATCGGTTCAATTGGGACGCGCCCATTTACATCTCGCCCCACGATGCGAGCACCGTGTACTGGGGCGGCAACGTGTTGTTCCGGAGCCGAGACTACGGGTTCAGTTGGGACGTCATCAGTCCCGACCTCACGACGAACGATCCGGAGAAGCAGCGTGACTCCGGCGGTGAGGTGTACAACGACAACACCGCCGCCGAATTCCACACCACGATTCTCAGCGTCGCCGAGTCGCCTGTTGAACGGGGAGTGTTATGGGTCGGTACCGATGACGGCAACGTCCAGATCAGCCGCGACGACGGAACAACGTGGACCAACGTCCGAGACCGTGTACGCGGACTGCCCGAAGAGACCTGGATCGGGAACATCGAAGCGTCGTGGACCGAGCCCGGGACGGCATTCCTGGCGGTGGACAACCATCGGCTCGACGATTTCACTCCACACGTCTACGAGACACGCGACTACGGGCGTTCTTGGCGCGACCTCTCGGCTGGATTGCCGCAAGACGACTACGTCAAAGTCATACGGCAGCACCCGTCCAATCCGGACCTCCTCTTCGTCGGTATGGACCGTGGGATCTACGCGTCCTGGGACCGTGGCGCGACCTGGGTCAGCATTCGCGGCAACCTCCCGAGGGTGTCCGTGCGCGGCATTCGTATCCAGCCCCAGTACAACGATCTCGTGATCGGCACGCACGGCCGCGGCGCATGGATACTCGACGACATCCAAACTTGTGTCGAGCTCGCGCAAGCGATGGAGAAGGACGTCCATCTCTTCTCGATGCGCACCGCGACCGACTGGGAACGGTGGCGGCGTGGCAGCAATCTCGGACAGAGTTATTTCACCGGCGAGAATCCACAGCCCGGCGCGTGGATCAACTACTATCTCTCGGATGACGCGGCCGCGCAACTCAGCCCGCCACGCGTCGCAGACGATAGCGATAACGGGACGAACGGTCCGCAGCGCGGCCAGCGCGCCAACAGCGGCGTCACGGTCCGCATCACCGACGCAAGCGGAACACTGGTAAACGAGTTCCAAGATCGGGACGCCGGTCCGGGCCTGAACCGGGCGGTGTGGAACTTCACGTGGACAGGAGCCGACCCAATCCCCGGGCAGCAGCAGGGCGGCGGTGGGTTTTTCAACTTTGGCCCCCAGGGACCGCCGGCCGTGCCAGGCACCTACACGGCCACGATCATTGCCGCCGGCCAGGAGTTGTCCACCACGTTCGAGTTTCGTGGCGATCCCAACGTCGGCGCTTCCCAGGCCGACTACGACGCGCGGTTCACGGCCGCCATGCGGGCGCGCGACCTCGAGAGTCAGCTAAATCAAATGGCCGGTACGGTCATCGATCTCCGTGGCCAGATCGAAGGGCTGCTCGGATCCATCGACGGCAAGGGCCTCACGAACGAGACGGAGATCCGCGAAACGGCGGGGGAGGCTGACAAGAAACTCGAAACGCTCGATGGCGAGCTACGACGGCCGCCCGGAAGCATGAACTACCGCGACTGGCCGCGCTTGATCGAGCAGCTCCGTTTCGTTTCCCGCAACATGCGGGGACCGCAGGCGCGGCCCACCGAGGGTCAGCTCGAGGTACTGGGTGAAATCGAAACAGCGGCCGCCGCGCGGGCACAGGAACTCTCGGCAATTGTGGACGGCATCATCGCCGACCTGAACAGGATGCTCGAGGACGCGCCGAAGATCATGACGGATTGGCGACGGAGAATCAGCTAGGAGTCGCCGACAGCCGGCAATCGACTACGAATCGGTCCGGGCGGCCTCGATCGCCCGGACCGTCCGGTCGACCCGGAACTGCATCAGCTTCTTTCCCACTTCGATCGTTTGTTCCTTCGGAACGATACTGACGCCGTTGATGCTCGCCTTGCCCGCAGCGACCCGCTGATCGTACCGAACAGTCGCTGGATCGGTCACCATCTGCATGGCGGTCAGCCAATAGAAATCGTGGAAGCCTTCATCCTCCTCCACGATACCCAGCTCGTTTTCCTGGTAGGCTTCGACGGCGTCGTTGTCGTAGAACTCGGATATGTAGTGCACCCTCGTATCCCGCCAGCGTTTGTCGAGCTCGGTCGCGACGTTGGCCATGCCAAGCTGGTTTCCGCCGCTATCGCCGATGTAGACGATGTGGTCGAACCCGTGTTGCGCCAAGCTCGAGCCCACGTCCGTGAGGACCGCCTCAAAAGTTTCCTGCCGAAGACTGATCGTTCCCGGGTAGCGCATATGACCGGTGGGCCGCTCGATGTCGCCCTCCGGGACGAGTTTGATGATCGGGGCGCAGAGCGCGTCACCCAACTGCCGGGCGATCCACTCGCACGCCGTTTGGAGCACGTAGTTGTGTTTGCCCGTCGCGACGTACGGCCCGTTTTGTTCGATCCCACCGGTTGGAATGATCACAGTGGTCTTGCCGTCTGCGATGGCATCACGCACTTCCATCCACGTCAACTCCTCGATCCACACCGAGTTGAGTGCCGCAATCGGTCGCGGCATTTGCAGGCTTCGGAGCAGCGCCTCGGCCTGTTCTAGTTGTCGGCTCGCTCGTTGCTCAGGGGTCGTGGGCCTTCGTTGCTGACCCGCCGCAGGCGCAGCCAGCGCGGCGGTAACGGTCAACGCGGCGAACAGTGTGTATGTCCTCTTCATCGGACCTCCCTATGATCCATCCGTCCTACAGCGTCGCGCCCGACGATTAGCGCGTCCGCTTCGGAGACGATGATGACGCGAAACCCCTGCGCCAGCCGCATCTCGATGTCGTCTACACCGGCGGTGATCCCGCACGGCACTGCGAATTCCTTACAGGCACCCAAGACGGTCTGAATCGCGTTCTCGACCGCTTCCATGTCGCCGTCGTAGGCACGCCGGAGGTCGCCGGGCCCGGCAAACACAACGCTCACACCCGGCGTGGCAACGATTTCGCCTACGTTCTCCACTCCAACCCGGTCCTCGACGATCAGCATGTTGACCAGCGACCCCCTCGGGTTCCCCGGCCAGAGATCCGGCCCCATCGAGCTGACCGCCGCCGCGGCGTGGTCCGCGTTCTCGACGTGGGGGAAGACGATCGCCTGAACACCCGCAGCGAGCGCCTGCATGACACGTGACCTCGCCGAATCGGCCCCGTCACGAATCGGCGGGATACGAAGTGCCAAGGGATGCCCTGCGTGTTCAGCCGCCCCGTCCTCGAGCGCCTGCTTGTATGCCTGCATTTGGGGTATGTCGAACGGTCCGCGTTCCAGCGAATAGAATACGAAATCGGTCGCCGAGTTCTGAGCCATCACGGCGCCTTGCTCCGCTGTGTGCTCGCCGGAGAAGATGCCAAACACAGCCTGACCGTCGGTAAGGAGTCGGACGATCTTTGACCCCGACATGGCCGAGTCATCGTGGGACGACCCCGCACAAGCGCCGGTCCCGCCACACACCCCGACGACGAGGGCAACCGCAACTCCCAGCTGACCCGACGGGACGCTCGTTCGACGATGGGAATGAGCGCTACTTGTCACGAGCATACTTTACATCACCGCCAACGATCGTGTACACCACCTCCGCCGTCGGAATCTCGTCTTCGGGTATCGTCAAAATATCCTTCGACAAGACGGTGATATCCGCGAGCTTCCCCGGCGTCAAGGTACCTTTGATGCCTTCTTCGAATGCGGCGTATGCTCCGTTGATCGTATACGTCTCGAGCGCCTCCATCCTGCTCAGCCGCTGTTCCGGATAGAACACGGTGCCGTTCGCCGTTTTGCGTGAGACGGTGGCGTAGTAGCTCGCAACGGGATTGACGTCTTCGACGGGCGCGTCCGTGCCGTTCGTAACGACCGCACCGGTCTCCATCAGGCTCTTCCACACGTAGGCTCCTTCCCGTGCGCGCCGCTCGCCGAGCCGCGGCGTCACCCACGGAGCATCCGACGTGGCGTGGATTCCCTCCATTGAGGCAATCACGCCCAGTTGTCCGAACCGCGGGATATCATCGGGATGGAGATGCTGCGCGTGCTCGATTCGCCAACGGAGATCGTTCCGGGCGCTGCCCCCGAACGCGCGTTGGTAGACGTCCAGCACTTCCCGGTTCGCCCGATCGCCGATGGCGTGTACGCAGAGTTGAAACCCGTGGAGCGCCGCGAGCCGCGCTGTTTCGTGGAGTTCGTTGATCGGGCTCGTGTTCAACCCGGAACTCGTCGGCAGATCGTTGTACGGTTCGAGCAGCCAGGCACCATGCGAACCCAGGGCTCCGTCGATGGTGCGCTTGATGGCCCGCACGGTGAGGAAGTTGTTTCCGTACCCCACCATCTTGTACTGCGCGAGATTCTCGGCCAGTTGCTGATTGGAGCTTCGGATCATGATCCAGAGGCGCACGTCCAGCGCCCCTTCGTCGACCATGGTCTTGAGCAAGTCCACAGTTCCGAAACTCGATCCGGCATCCTGAAAGCTCGTGACGCCCTTGGACAGCACTTCCGTCGCCGCCAGTTCCGCCATGCGGCGAGGATCCGCAGGAGCGGCGTTTTCGCTCGCGGGTGCAAGCAGTCGCTGCGCCGTCTCCCGGAATGCCCCAATCGGGTTTCCGTCACCATCGCGGACGATCTCGCCACCCGGCGGGTCGGGCGTGTCTCTCGAGATATTCGACATCTCCATCGCGCGCGCGTTGGCAAACGAGGCATGACCGCTCGCGTGTCGCAGTACAACCGGATTGTTGGGCGAAACCGCGCTCAGGGTGTGGTGGGTGGGCAATCCCTCCACGTTGCCGGGCGGTTCCCGGTCCCACTTCTCCTGGTGCCACCCCCGGCCGCTGATCAACCGGTCGGTGGGGGCGTCACCGGCCGCCGCCTGCACCATCGACACGATCTCGTCCCAGTTGGCGACGTTCATCAGGTCGAGCTGCATCTTGGCGCTTCCGATCCCCATGAAATGGGCATGACTCTCGATGAACCCGGGGATGGCTAGTTGGCCGTCGAGGTCGATCACTTCCGTGTCGCGGCCGACGAACTCGGAGATCTCTCGATTGCTGCCGACGGCGAGAATCGTGTCACCCTTAACGGCGATGGCCTCACCGTCCGGCACGTTGTCGTCCACGGTGACGACCTTACCGTTTCGGAGCACGAGGTCGGCGGCAACCTCGGGTTCGGGCCGACAAGCAGAGAGCGTTGAGCTGAGCGCAATGGTGGCGAGCAGTCCGGACCTGTAGCGATGTGACGGTCCCATATGAAACACTCCGTAGCGACAAAGAGAATGGAGGCGGCAGGCTGGTAAGATGATGCTCCTACGCCGCTCGCGCGAGGGGTGGACGGCCGCGCACTGGCTCAATGCGCTGTACGTCGTACCCTTGCCTCTCGATGAAGCCGACTGGGTGAGTTGGACGGGGTCGCCGCCGCTGACGCACTGGGTACGCAACGTCCAGCGTCTTGCGTCTCACGTCCTGCGTCTTGCGTCCACGGTTAACCGGACATCGGAATTACCCATCGTCATTCCCGTTCCACATGTCCCACACGATCTTCCACGAACCATCCGGCTGCTGCTGCCACGCCATCACGAACTTCCCCATGCGGACGGATGCGTCCTCGCCTCCACCGCTACGCACCGAGTACACGGCTGTTTCGACGGCCAGGTCCGCCGTGTACCGAACCTGACCGTCGAGGACCTCCAACACCGCGTGCTCTCCTTCGAAAAACGTCTCGACATATGGCCCGATGGCCGCCGCTCCGGCGACCGGTACCTCGCCCGGCGGAAGGAGAACCGCGTCATCCGCAAAGTAGCCGGCCAGCGTCGCTGCATCGGCCGCGTTGTACGCCGCCACCCAGCCCGCGCGTGATTCGGCGAGGACATCTCCTGCGGACCCCACCGACGCAATCGTCGTTCGTGGGGGACTGCCGCCGCAAGCGGCGATGAGGTGAACCCCAATGACGACGCACGCCAATCCTGTACGAGACATATGTGCCACCCTCTATGTGAACGTTCAGCCGAGTCGCGCAACCGCAGTCGACGGTCGCAGGAACCGTTTTACCAACTTCCGTAGGCGTGGCCTTGCGGTCCGCGGCATCGGTCCGCTTCTTAGATGCCGGGACCTAACAAAGAGGTACGGATGACTCCGATGCGAACGATCAAACTTCTGGTGACCGCTTCACTCGTTGCGTGCGGCGGCGGAGAGCCGGGAACGACGATGGACCACGAGTCACCCGTCGCCGCGCTCATCGCGGCCCCGTCCGAAGGCGCGACGGTCGACGCTCCGGTCACGATCCAGCTCGACGTCCGGAATCTCACGATCCGGCCGGCCGGGACCAACGAGCCAAGCACCGGTCATCATCACCTGTTCATCAACCGCGACATCGTCGCCGAGGGCGAAGTGATTCTCACGGGTCCGGGCATCGTCCATCTCGGGGCCGGACAATCGGAATACGTCCTCGATGAACCGGGGTCGTACACCGTGATCGCGGTGCTCGGCGACCACGCGCACGTCCGCATCCCGGGTGCGGCAACCGATACCCTGTATGTCAACGTTCGCTGATTTCCATCCAGGTTACTGGAGTCCGACGTCTTTCAGTAGACGTTGAAACTCCGGTTCCGACCTCAGGGGAGCGAGCTGGGGATCGACCCGAAGAAAGGCCATCGAGTGAGAGCGCCGTTCGTACGCGCGGTTCAACCACTTGAGGGCTCGCGTCGGTTCTCCCAAGGCGGCGTAGACCTTGCCGATCTCGTACGCCGGTACGTAGCGCGCATCGCTC
>JBFIZG010000177.1:0-7071 GCA_041604955.1 Gemmatimonadales bacterium
GGGCGCGGTCGTCCCGCGTTCCCGGGTCAAATGCGGGTCTGCTGCCCGCGCTGCACGCCACAACGGGGACAGCCAACACCACGGAACAGGCAAACAAGCGCGGAGTCATGCTCATAGAAGTTACCAAAGGCTGGTCACGTTGGGATCGCCCTGAATCGTAGCACCGTCTTAGTTTGTCGCCTGAAACCCGGAAGTCAATCCGGTAAGATGCTCAGCAAGTGTCGACGAGCCGAAGGAGCGCTGGCCGCCCTCACGGTCCCGCGGTACGTTACGCCAATGGCGGGCCGACCCACATCCTGCCGATGTCCGTTCCGATGGGAAAACGTCGAAACGCAATGAGACCGACGACGCACTCGCCGCTTGTCCTGTACTCGCCATATTGGCCGATGATTCTCGCGCTGCTGGTGTCCGGCTGCGCGGGAACGCGGGGCGGGGCGGGCGAAGCGCTCGAACCGGAAGCGTGCAACGCGAAACCCATGCGCGGAGGGTTACCGGACGTGTCGACGGTAGTCGATTCGGTGGAACTCGCGCGTGACGTCGGCGGTATTTCGTTTGCATTCCAAGGGCGGTCGATGGCGGTTACCGTCGTGTACGGATTTGACGGGGGCACCTACGCAGAAGCGACGGAAACGAATCTCAGTGACGATCAAAGCGCGACGCTGCTCAGCGCCGTGCGCCGCCGGTTACGGTCGCGCCCCCCTGGTGACTCGTGGGCGACCCGCCTGCGCCTACGGGTAGGGGCAAACGCGGCCTTGACGCTCGAGCGGGCGGACTACTGTGCTCCGGAACTGGAGACGGCGTCGCTCCGCGGGCCTCGTCAGACTGTCACGGTGATCGATCGCGCTGCGGTTCGCCGCGCATTTCGTGCGGCATCGGGGTTTCGCATCCGGGTTTTCGTTTCGGCGGATGGTGACGTGATGGCCGTGACAGACGTACAGCGTGGCGCTCCGATCTGGGGCGTGATTCATGACGAAGTACGTGAGTGGCGGTTTCGTCCGGCTACGGCGGATGGCGTCCCGCTGGAATCCACCGTAGAGTACGAGGCGTGGCAGCTCGGAGCGCTCGCGTCGAGAATCCGGTAGCGATTAACGCACCGATCCCGATCGATCTTCACGGTTTCCGCGGCACCGCAATCGGTTTCCCGGGATCCGGCCGGATACCGTTTTCATCGAGCAAACGATTGAGCTGCGGCATCCTGGTGTCGATGATGGTGTTGACCCGATCGATGAGCGCGGGAATATCCTCCCAGGTCCGATCGACCTGCCATTGCTGGTCGGCGGTGGGAAGCGTGGTCGAACCGTCGATGGCGTTCACTACCCGGAGATCGCGGTTGGCTTGAGCGAGGTCGTCGCGAAGCTGCTGTAATTCACTCACCAGTGTGTCCACTTCTTCATTCAGTGACTCGGGTGCATCGTCATGCGCCTTCAGCAGCTTTTTGATGTCGTCGAGCTGGCCGTCGAGACGCCGAACGGACTGAGTCGCATCCCGAACTGGTTTTGCGAGACGGTACGCGCTCATAATGAACTGCTGACGGACGCGCCGGTCGGCGTCCGATAGCGGGCGCCGGGGATCGGGCCGAACAGTGACGTCGGACGTGAGTGTCTGTGCCGCTGCCTCGAGTCGCACATTGTAGACTCCAGGGAGGACCTTTGGGCCTCGTGGTGGGCCCCCAAAGCCACCGCCCTGTCCCTCTTCTAATTCGTACGGCGGCTCCCAGCGAAGGTCCCACGCCACGTCGTGAATCCCCGCCGTCCCCGGTCCCTCGAGTTTCCGGATGGTCTCACCGTCCAAATCGAGAATCGTGATCGTCACCATCTCTGCATCGTTGGTGTCGGCAGGTGTGGCCGCTCCGGCGTTTTGATCACCGTTGTCATCCGCCGCCATCGGCTGGATGGCGGCGAGATCGTTTTGCAGGTAGTACCTGATCTGTGCAGCGACAGTCGGATTCGGGGCCGAGTAGGTTGCGCCCGGAAACGGCCAGTCCCCTTGAAGTGAGTACATGGTCACCGGCGACACCGGAAACAGGTGTGTTGCCCGTGCGAGCACCTCGGGCGTAAGCTGCTCGAGCGGCGTGATGTTCGGGAGAATCCAGATGCTCCTGCCGTGAGTTCCGAGTATCAAGTCGTTGTCTCGGGGATGGATCACGATATCGTCGACCGGCACGGTGGGAAGGTTGCCCTCGAGACGCACCCAGGTCGTTCCACGATCGACGGAGAGATAGACGCCGATCTCGTTGCCGATGAAGAGCAGATTCGGGTTTCGGTGGTGTTCGACGATCACGTTTACCGACCATCCATCCGGCAGGCCACTCACGATGGGGCGCCAGCGGCGCCCGTCATCCTCACTCACGTACGCGTACGGCGCGTAGTCGTCGTTCCGATGCCCGTCGAAGGTCGCGTACACGCGTCCCGCCGCGTGTCTGGAAGCCACAAGCCGACTCACATACGTGTTCGCGGGAACGCCCCGCAGGTTGGCGGTGAGGTCCGTCCAAGTGTGACCGCCATCCGACGTCCGCTGCACGTTGCCGTCATCCGTGCCGGCGTACACGACATCGGCTGAAAACGGCGACTCGCTGATCGTCGTGATGTTACCATAGGTGGAGATACCGTCGTTGGCCGACATCATCGGGTGGGATCCCATCACTCCCATGATCTCGAGCTCGGTACGGTCGAGTTGTTTCGTGAGATCGGGGCTCGCTTCCTCCCACGTGTGCCCACGGTCCCGCGAGCGCATCAACACGTTGGCGCCGAAATAGATCGTCGCCGAGTTGTGCGACGACATCACTACCGGAGCGTTCCAGTTGAATCGGTAGGTGCGTTCATCGTCGCCGTCCGACCGCGGGCCGGGTATCGGCCGAATGCGGGTCTTCTCGCCTGTGTTCACGTCGTAGCGGCCCAAATTGCCGCCCTGGGATTCCGTGAACACGATCGTGTGATCGTCGGGATCGATGACGTTGTAGAACCCGTCCCCACCCCACACCTCGTACCAGTCTTGGTTCCGGATCCCGTGAATCGTCAGCGTTCGGCTCGGGCCACACCACGAGTCGTTGTCTTGGAGACCGCCGCACACATAGTAGGGATCGCGCATATCGACGCCGATCTGGTAGAACTGCCCCAACGGAAGGTTGTCGAACATGCGCCAGTGGTTGGTCCCGTCCCACGTCGCGGCGACGCCTCCGTCACTGCCGATGATGAGATGATCCGAGTCGGCGGGGTTGATCCAAAGCGCGTGATGGTCGACGTGAATTCGTCGCGCGCCGTCGTTGCGGAAGGTTCGGCCGCCGTCGTCGGAAACCTCGAGGCGGGTACCGAGCACGTAAATACGTTCGGGGTTATTGGGATCGATGCGGATTTGACTGTAATACATTGGCCGCGGGTTGGTTCCGCTCATCCGTTCCCACGTTTCGCCGCGGTCCGTCGACCGGTAGGTCCCGCTCTTTCGCTCTCGCTGAGGTTGCGGCGCTCCGCCCCCGAAGCGCCGGTTGGGGTCTCGCGTATCCGCCTCGATGGTGGCGTACACGATGTTGCCGTCCCGACGGTAGACATCGAGGCCGATGCGGCCCTTGTCACCTTCCGGAATCCCAGTCGTGAGTTCTACCCACGTGTTTCCGCCGTCGAGCGTTCGGTAGATCCCGCTCCCGGGACCCCCGCCGTTGAATCCCCAGCCCGTCCGCTGCCGTTGGTACATGGCGGCAAACAGGGTATTGGGGTCACTCGGATCCATGGCGAGGTCGATCGCGCCGGTGTGTTCGTCCACGAACAGAACGAGCTCCCAGGTGCTCCCTCCATCCTGCGTGCGGTACACGCCGCGCTCGGGGTTGGGACCCCACAGGTGCCCGACGGCGGCGACGTACGCGACGTCCGCGTTACGTGGGTGCACGACGATCCGGGCGATGTGTCTGGTTTCTTCCAGTCCCTGGTGCCGCCAGGTTTTCCCGCCATCTGTCGAGCGGTACACACCGTTGCCCCACGGTGAGCTCTGCCGGTTCTGCGGCTCGCCGGTCCCCACCCACACCACATTCGGATTCGACGGGGCCAATGTGACATCGCCGATGGACGCGGTTGGCTGGTCGTCGAACAGCGGTTCCCAGCTGGTGCCATGGTTGACGGTCTTCCACACGCCGCCCGTGGCCGCACCAACATAGAAGATCTGTGGCTTGGATTCGACGACGGCGATATCGGCGATGCGTCCTCCCATGATCGCCGGGCCGATCGGCCGGAACTCGAAGTTCGACACGGCCGTCGCGAGGGGATCCGTCTGCGAGTGAGCGACGGTGGGGAGCGCCCAGGATCCCAAGAGTGTTCCGCAAAGGGAAACGATCGCCATGCGCCCAACAGAACGTGGTCGGAAGCTCACCATGTTGTCACTCTCACAAAGGAATGTTCGGAACGGCCCGGATCCGGTGCACCCGCCCGACGATCATGTAACTTTATTGCCGGGCGCCCGCAAGGACGGTGGGCGTGTTTCGAGCGCCCGGGCCACGCGGATGCCTCGGCCAGCGCCTTGTGTACACGGGTGAGGACGCATGGCACTCGAACCATTACAGAAGGACATTCCAGATGCGCCGCGTTTCGCTCGCGATATTCGTGTTGATATTGGGTGGGCAGCTGTCCTGCGACGACGAGGCGACGAATCCCATACTCCCGCCGACGGGAAATACTGACTCGGCGCAGCTTCGGGTTGTCCATACCATCGCCACCGTGCCGGCCGTGGATGTGTTGGTCGGCGATTCGGTTGTCCTGACCGCGGTGCCATCCGGCGAGACGAGTGCGTTCACGCCCGTGCCCGCCGGGAATCAGATGGTGTCGTTTCGCGCGGTGACGTCAACCATTCCGTTTCCCGGGACGGCACTCAGCTTTGCCGTCGATGATAGTGTGACCGTTTTGACGGTGGATTCGTCGAGCGTCATCAACCCGTGGGTGCTTACCGATTCCGGAGCTGTGGTGCCTGCCGGAAGGAGCAAGCTCCGTGCGGTGCACTTCGCTACGGACGCTCCGGCCATCGATATCTGGCGGACCCAACCGGACTTCCAGACCTTCATCACGATCATGTTCCCGTTTCGCTACCAAGAAGTATCGCCTTACCTGGAAAGCGATCCGGGGGACTGGACCGTGCTTGTGACGACTGAGCGACGAGATTCCGCGGGCATGCCGGTGCGCGGGGACTCGTTATTGCAGTTGCCTCCCGTCGCGATTCCGGACGGCGAATCGCGCACTGTCATGATCCTCGATCGTCCGGGAGGTGGGCTCAGGGCCACGATCATCGTGCCCTGAACCACGCGTCACGTCCCGCGCTTCAATTTTCTCCCCTTCGCGACGGCCAAAGCTCCTGCAGCGTCTGTCTCGGGCCGCGGCACACGAAGATCGTCAGGTCACGCTGTTCGGCGACGGCATACGGATGGGTGACGTAACCCGCCGGGTCGAGCGTTTCGCAGAAACTCGAGAAATCGTCCTCAACGAACCCATGGAGCACGATCACGTCCCCGGGGAGCGCTCCGGGGCCAAAAAACCAATAGCTGCCGACGAACGCTCTGGCAGGTGGTAGGCCGTAGCGGCCACCGTAGAAGTCGATGGCGCCCGCTTCGCCGTAATTGGACGTCCAGATGACCGCCCGGTCGCGATCCGCCGCCGGTAGGCCGTGATAAACACGCGCGACCTCCTCGACCTGCTCTCTCCAGTTCAACATGTCCGCATAGTCCTGCGGTATCCGCTCTTGATCTCCGATGTTGGTGGTTGCGGCGCTCTGCAAACCAATGGTGACCAGATAGCGTTCCATGGTCGGTGGAGGCAGGATGGGGAGACCCAACGGAAACAGGAGGAGTAGGTATCCAGTCAGGAGACCGACCGCCCCCCAACGGACGGCCCCACTCCAGAACGGCGTCTTCAACCGCTCGAGCAGAACACTTCCCGCGCCGACCAGCACAGGATACAGGGGGCCGGCATAGTAGCTCTTGCCGCGCAGCACCATCAGGGTGACGAACGCGAGCATACAGGTCCAACCGACGAGGCGAAACGGGCGCCACCGCTGTCCGAACGCGAGCGCAGCCGCGGCGATGACCGCGATCGGAAACGCCGCGACCATCCGCGGTTGGTCGAGAATGAACGACACCGGCGAGACGCTCGCGAGTTGGGCGCGGCGCAGGTCGTCCATTTGGTTCAGAATGGGAAACTCGAGGTTGATCTGCCCGACCAGACTCGGCATGCCGATGGCGAATGCCAGCAACGCGCTGGCCCACGGCCATGGGGTCTTGAGCCAACGCCGTGACGGGGTGAGCAGCAACGCCGCAAACGTGGCGAACCCGAGCACCAGGATGCTGAACTTGGAGAGCAGTCCGAAGCCACATACGACTCCAAAGGCGAGCCACCAGCGACGGTCGTCCGAGCTCCCGAGTTTGACCAAGGCGAACAAGGCGAGGGTCCACCAGACCTGATCGATGACCACCGGCTGAAACAGATTTCCTGATCGGAGAAACAGAGTGCTCGCAAGCACAGAAAATGCGGCGAATCCCTGAGCGAACCGCCCCCCGCCCAGTTCCCGGGCGGTCAAGGACGCGATCACGAGCAACAGGGTGCTCATGAGCATCGGCGGGAGCCGGAGGGCGACCAAGGAATCTCCGAGCACCCAGCGCGTCCCGTTCGCCAGAATCGCGATGAAGGGAGGGAAATCCATGTGCAACAGACGCAGATGCTCGCCCATTGCAAAGTACAGAAACTCGTCTCGGTGAAACTCGTACGGCCCGAAGGCGTTGGAGGCGACGTGGAGCCCCACCTTCAGCGACGCGAGGATGAGGACGATCCCCAATGCAAGGGAGGGTATGGCAGGCGGGGTGCCACCCATTATGGCGATCGTCTTCTCCGTCTTGACGGGCATGGCGTCCCTTTGAGGAGGAATTGCTCGCCAACGCTGCGGAAATGTAGCGGATTCGGCTGACCCCGTCTCCCGAGACGCCGGACTCCCCTGTACTCCGTGACGGCCCGTCCCTATCCTTCTATACGTGCTATACGTACGGGCATAGGTGCTGGCAATGCCGACGGTCGCGGAATCGGTCGTCCCCACCAAATTTTGGCACAA